>DMRV01000042.1 GCA_003456455.1 Flavobacteriales bacterium | reverse complement strand
ATAGACTTGCCGCGCTTAAGACGAATTAACGACATCATGCCGCATCATGTGGTAACAGAGTTTAGCAGCGAATACAACATTCGCAAACTGATTAAAACGCATGATTTGATTGTTGGTGCCGTACTTATACCGGGAGCAAAAGCACCAAAGTTGATTACCAAAGACATGTTAAAGGAAATGCGTCCAGGAACCGTAATTGTGGATGTGGCTGTGGATCAAGGCGGTTGTGTGGAAACCTGCAAACCAACTACGCATGAAGACCCGGCATTTATTGTGGATGATGTGGTGCATTACTGCGTAGCCAACATGCCGGGTGCGGTGCCTTGCACTTCAACCGTAGCGCTTACAAACTCAACGTTGCCTTATGCCTTGCAGCTTGCGGATAAAGGCTGGAAGAAAGCCTGCTCTGAGAACGAAGAGCTCAAAAAAGGCCTAAACGTGGTTGGCGGTGATGTAGTTTACAAAGGAGTTGCACAGGCGTTTGACCTTCCGTTTGTGGAGGTTGACGAAGTGCTTGGAGAAGCTGTTTTGGCTTAAATCACCACACTAATCACCGTTACATCATCAATCTGTTCCTCGTCTCCTTTCCAATCTTGAAAGATGGCTCCGAGGGTGGCAAGATTGTTTGAAACCGACATTTCACGAGCAGTTTCTCGCATACGCTTACTGCCTAGCTTTTTACCTTTTGGTCCACCAAACTGATCGGCAAACCCATCAGAAAACAGGAATAAACGGTCACCTTGGTTTAGTTCAATAGTTTTTTCCGTAAACGAGCCCGCATCCATAAAACCACCAATGGAGCGCCTATCGGCTTTCAGTTCGAACATACGTTTTCCCGCTTCTTCTTCGCGGAGGTTAGCATTCGGTAATTCATCTTTAGAGGTCAGAATCCAAAGCGCATTGTGGGCTCCTGAATAAGTCACTTGTCGCTTTTTGACATCAATAGCCACAAGACAGATGTCCATCCCATCTTTTATGCTGCCGCCACTTTTCTCAAAAGCCTCTTCCACGTGGTCGCTCAATCGCTGAAGGATAGCTGCTGGTGATGTTAGCTTCTCTTCCAAAACTGCTTTGTTCAATCCCTGAAAACCAACCATGCTTACCATAGCACCAGGAACTCCATGACCCGTACAATCTGCGGCAGCTAAAAAGACCAATCCGTGTGCTTCTTCCATCCAATAGAAATCGCCCGAAACGATGTCTTTTGGCTTGTAGAGGATGTAAAAATCTGAGAAGTGCTTCGCAAACGTTTCGTCTTTTGGAAGGATGGCTGACTGTAATCGTTCAGCGTAGCGAATGCTGTCGGTTATATGAAGATTTTTCTCCTCTATAATCTCTTTTTGAGCTGAAATTTCGTTGTTCTTTTTACCCAAAGCCACATTTGCCTTGGTGCGAACGCGATAAAAGAAGAACAAAATCAACGACATGATTCCCAATAGGAACGTCACAATCATGGCAGTAAGCAAATACGTTTCGCGCTTCCTTAGTTTTAGGTCTGCTAGTTCCGCTTCTGTTGTTAAGAGTTGAATCTCGTGCTGCGCTTTTAGTTGTTCTTTCTCAAATTCAAAGCGTTTTTGCACCAGCGAGATTTCTGTAAGGGCGTTTTCTTTCTGTAAGCTGTCTTTAATGGCGAAAACCCGATTCCAATACTTCGAAGACTGATTGGAGTTTCCTAAACCACCGTAAGCTTCAGCCAAGCATTTGCAGGCAGATTCTTCCCACTCCAATTGGTGCTCTTTTGCAAGACTTAGAGATTTTTTGCAATAGTTAATTGCAGTTGAGAAAGCTTCTTGCTTCACAGCACTTTTTCCCAAATTTCCAAGAACCATTGATTGTCCCCAGGGGCTATTCAGGTCAGTGTATCGTTGTAAAGATTGGTTGTAAAGGTTGTCGGCAGGTTTGTACTGACGTAAATTGACGTGGGACAAGCCTACCAAATTTAAAGATTGAGCTATGCCCCATTCATCATCTATCAGCTTCCTGACAACCAAACTCCGCTTAGCAAAAGCTTTGGCCTTTTCAAATTGTTCGGTATTAAGATAAACAACCGAAACGTTGTTGAGCGTGTTTCCAAGCACCCTTTTCTCATCCAAAGATTCTAAAATGGCAAGACTCCGTTCATAAAATTCGAGTGCTTTTTCGATGTCGTTTTCTTCCTCATACAACGTACCGATATTACCGAGAACCTTCGCAAGCAGCGATGAATCGTTTGCGGCAATAGCTACATCTTTCGCGTTCAGAAAGTTCTCCATGGCCAACCTGGCATCACCTAAACTTTGGAAATTCAAGCCAAGATTATTGGCCGAATAACCGATCCCTGATTTATAATCGGCTTCCTTTCTGAGTTTTAGCGATTCGGAATGGGCAGATATTGCCTGTCCGTAATCTTCCTTTACCCAAAGTGCAATCCCTTGAACTTCCCAAACATTGCTCAGCGCCTTCTTATCCATAACCCCATCCAAAATGAGGTCGTTGGTAATGGCAATGGCAGCCTCTGGGTCAGAATACTCTAAGTATATGGCTCTTTGCAACAGCGAATCTGTCGATTGGCAGAACACCATAAACGGTAAAACGACAAACAAAAGGCTGGCACGGGCTCTCATTGAGGTTTAAAGATAACTACCGCTTTCAATCCTCAGACACATTTATCTAAACCTTACCTTTGTGACTTAGGAAACCACTATGAGTGATGCTATAAAGCACGAGTGCGGAATTGCAATGGTCCGCTTGCTGAAACCCCTCAGCTATTACAAGGAAAAATACGGCACGAGTTTTTATGCGCTGAACAAAATGTATCTCCTAATGGAGAAGCAGCACAATCGTGGACAAGACGGTGCTGGTTTGGCCAAT
>DMRV01000333.1:6265-6496 GCA_003456455.1 Flavobacteriales bacterium | reverse complement strand
GGACACGATCACTCAGACGGCTCACATGAACATGAAGCACATGAGGATCATCAACAAGAAGAGTTTATTGTAAATGATTCGCTAATGAATAAACATGAAGAGGAAGAAACTGAACATTCCCATGACGATCACTCGCATGAAGATCACCAACATCCTCACAATCATTAATTAAAAAATTAAAGTCATGATAAAGTATTTTATAATAATAACGATGAGCTTGTTCTTTGCAGC
>DMRV01000333.1:1611-6204 GCA_003456455.1 Flavobacteriales bacterium | reverse complement strand
CACCAAGCAATGAGGCTCCGAGGCTGGACTATACCGTATGGACAGATAAAACCGAATTGTTTGTTGAATTTCCAGTACTGGTTGTTGGAGAACAAAGTCGTTTTGCTGCCCATTTCACAGTGTTAGATAAACATAAAGCAGTTACCGAGGGAAGTGTAACGGTTAGTTTGATTAAAGGTGAAAAAGGTGTGCGACAAACCGTTGATGCACCTTCATCCCCTGGTATATTCTCACCAACCTTGCAACCGGTAAAAGCTGGTAACTACCAATTGGTGTTTGACATTAAAACACCGCAATTAACTGATCGTATCGTTTTGGACGATATGAAAGTGTATGCGAGTATGGATGAAGCCATGAGGGAATTGGGAGGCGAAGAAGGAGATGATGGCTCCATTACCTTCCTGAAAGAACAGGCTTGGAAAATGGAATTTCAAACCGTAGCAGCATATACCAATGAGGTGTACGATGTGGTGCATACTTCCGGTAGATGGAATGTTGCACCATCCGATTATCAAAGTTTGATAGCCACTTCAAACGGACAAGTCTCTTTTCAGCAAAAGAGCTTAACTGAAGGAAGCGTGGTAAAAAAAGGACAGGTTTTAATGACCCTACAAAGTGCCAACCTTACTTCTAACAATTTACAATCGGAGTATGAAAAAGCGAAGGCAGACTATACCCAGGCGAAGGCAGAATATGAGCGTAAAAAGGACTTATTCGTATCCAAAATTATTGCCAAGTCAGACTTTGAAGAAGTAGAGCGAAAGTACCAGGTAGCCGAGGCTCAGTACGAAATGCTATCGAACGGGTACAGCAATGGAAGCAAACAAATCATTGCTCCATTTGACGGGTACATCAAATCCATTAAAATAAGCAATGGTGGCTTTGTGAATCAAGGAGACGAGCTGCTCACTATTACAAGCAGTAACAGTAGTATTCTGGAAATTGATTTGAGTGCGAAGTACGCTAGCCAATTAAAGAACATTCAAAATGTCTGGTATCAACCGGCACAGGGTAAATGGTCTGATTTGGTGCAACAAAATGGAGAGATTCTATCCACAGGAAAAGCGGTTAATCAGAACCAACCTTTGTTAAAAATTTATGCTCAAATCAATGAAGGAATTGAGATGCCAGAAGGTTCATTTACCAAAGTAGATGTAGCCTTTGGAAGCAAAGCAAAGGCCATTGTTGTTCCTGAATCAGCATTACTAGAAGACTATGGTAAGTATGCTGTTGTAGTGCAATTATCTGGTGAAAGCTTTGAAATGCGCAATGTGACCATTGGTAAACGCAATGGTAGTGAAGTTGAAATATTGAGTGGACTCAAAGACGGAGAAGTGATTGTTATCAAGGGAGCTTTTCAAGTTAAAATGGCCTCAATGTCTGGTAATGCACCGGCACATGGTCATGCTCATTAATCTTAAAATCGAAAATTATGTTGAATAAAATATTATCTATTTCGCTGCATAATCGGCTACTGGTATTGTTAGGAGCAGTACTGTTAAGTATTACGGGGATTTTTATTGCCCGTGATATGAACGTGGATGTATTCCCGGACTTAACAGCTCCAACCGTTACCATTTTGACCGAAGCACACGGAATGGAATCAGAAGAAGTAGAAAAACTGGTAAGCTACCAGTTAGAAACGGCCATGAATGGATCACCAAGCGTGAGAAGAATCCGTTCATCATCGGCTGCAGGTATCTCAATTGTATGGATAGAATTTGAATGGGGAACGGACATTTACCGAGCCAGACAAATTGTAAGCGAACGTATTCCAATGGTACAAGAGAAGTTACCAGAAGGTGTATCAACGCCAACAATGGCTCCTATATCTTCCATTATGGGAGAAGTAATGCTTTTAGCAGTTCGTTCGGATAGTTTGTCTCCTATGGAGCTACGAACCTTGGCAGATTGGACAATTAGCCCTAGAATAAAATCCATTGGGGGAATTGCCAATGTGATTGTCATTGGTGGTGAGTTCAAGCAGTACCAAGTCATGGCTGATCCTGAGAAGTTAAAACACTTTGATGTCAGTTTAGAAGAATTGCTTCAAAAGGTGGAAGAGAGCAATATCAACGCACCTGGTGGTGTTGTAAAGCAGCATGGAAACCAGTACATCGTGAAAGGAAGCGGTAGAGCGTATTCCATAGATCAACTAGAAGAAGCTGCTGTAAAGCAAGTAAATGGACAAACCATTAAAGTAAAAGATGTGGCTACCGTACAAGTCGGAGCTTCTGATAAAATTGGAGACGCATCTTTGAATAGCAACCCTGCAGTAGTACTTACTATTTCCAAACAACCAGGTGTAAACACACTTGAATTAACGCAAAAGTTGGATGAAGCGGTAGCGGATCTAAAAAGTAGCTTGCCCGAAGGTGTAGAAATAGAAAATCAAATTTTTAGGCAATCCAATTTCATTGAAGCCTCTATTAACAACTTGCAACAAACATTGTTAGAAGGGGCTTTCTTTGTAGTGATTGTTCTTTTTCTTTTCTTGATGAATTGGCGTACAACGGTTATTTCATTATTGGCTATACCAATTTCTCTATTGGTATCCATTATAGTTTTAAAACTGATGGGCTATACCATTAACACGATGAGTTTGGGAGGAATGGCCATTGCCATTGGTGCATTAGTGGATGATGCGATTATTGACGTGGAGAACGTTTTTAAACGCTTGCGAGAGAACATTAGGAAACCAAAGGAAGAACGTTCACCAGTTCTGGAAGTGGTACGTACAGCATCCGTTGAAATACGAAGCTCGATCATCATTGCAACGCTCATTATTATTGTATCATTTATCCCTCTTTTCTTTCTAAGCGGAATGGAAGGGCGATTGCTTCAACCATTGGGGATTGCTTTTATCACATCGGTATTGACCTCCTTAATTGTAGCTGTTACCGTTACACCGGTGTTGTGTTCTTATTTGCTGAAAAGCGAGAAAGTATTGAGCAAACAAGCTGATGGAACTAAAGTGGAAAAATGGTTGCAATCCATCTATTTGGCTGTATTGGATCGTGTTTTATCATTTCCGAAAATGGTTATTGGCATTACCGTTGGAGCATTTCTGATAAGCTTAGTGTTTCTTTCTGGTTTAGGTAGAAGTTTCTTACCTGAGTTTAATGAAGGTTCTTTAGTTATTAGTGCCGTTGGTGTTCCCGGAATGTCATTGGATGAAAGTAATAAGAATGGGAAACTGATTGAACAGCTCTTATTGGAGATGCCAGAAGTAGATGTAGTAACTCGTAGGACGGGACGTGCCGAATTAGATGAACATGCCCAAGGGGTTAATGCTGCAGAAATTGATGTGCCTTTTACGCTGGATGGAAAATCAAAGGAAGAATTCTTTGAAGAAGTGCGTACCAAGTTGAGCGTAGTGCCTGGTGTAAACATCACTTTAGGGCAACCCATCGCACACCGAATAGACCACATGCTTTCAGGAACCCGTGCCAATATTGCTGTTAAAATATTTGGTGATGATTTACAGCGTTTATTTCAATTAGGAAAAAGCATAGAAACCAATATCAAGGGTATTGAAGGTATTGCAGACGTAGCCGTGGATCAACAGATAGAGGTTCCACAAATACGCATTGTTCCTGACAGACAAATTTTGGCTGCTTATGGGATGAGCGTAAAGGAATTGATGCAGCAAGTAGATATTGCCTTTGCTGGTGAAAAAGCTGGAGAGATTTATGAAGGCCAAAAGTACTTTGACCTGATTGTTCGTTTTGAAGAAAAATCAAGGCACTCCATTGAAGCGATGAAATCCGCATTGATTAGTTTACCCAATGGGGGAAAAATTGCGCTAGATCAATTGGCTGATGTGCTTTCTGAAAGTAGTCCGAACGGGATTAGTCGAGAGAACGTACAACGTAAGATTGTTATTGCAGCCAATGTTTCGGGGCGTGATTTACTCGGTGTAGTCAACGATATAAAGCAGGTAATTAATACTGAAATTGAATTGCCAGAAGGTTATCACATTCAATATGATGGGCAATTTGAGAGTGAATCAAAAGCATCTCAACTGCTAATGATAACCGCTCTCGCTGCCATACTTATCATCTTCCTTTTGTTGTATTTCGAGTTTAAGAATGTGAAGCTATCCTTTGTAGTTCTTATCAATTTACCTCTTGCATTGATAGGTGGAATTATGATAGTGTACTTCACTTCTGGAATCATCAGTATAGCTGCGACCATTGGATTTATCAGCCTATTTGGTATCGCTACCCGAAATGGAATTTTGTTGGTGTCCAGGTACGAGGATCTGAGAAAAGAAGGGATGAAAGGTGTGGAGCTATTAAAACATGGTGCTATTGACAGACTAAATCCCATTTTAATGACTGCCTTTACTACAGGTTTGGCTTTGATTCCGTTGGCTTTAAAAGGCGGTGAATCCGGGAATGAAATTCAAAGCCCAATGGCAATTGTAATTCTTGGAGGATTGCTTACTGCGACCTTGTTGAATTTGATTGTTATTCCATGTGTGTATGAGTTGGTGACTAAACAGAAGTAATTAATGAAATGACTATTATTGAGAATGGAAGCAGGTGGTTTCGATATTCCGACAACCTGCTTCTATTTCAAATAAGCTTT
>DMRV01000333.1:0-1550 GCA_003456455.1 Flavobacteriales bacterium | reverse complement strand
CCGTCTTTTTGGTAGCGGACACCAATCATTTTTTGACCGTTGTTTTCCTGAATGGATAATTTTAGTATTTCAATCATAGTAGTTTGTTTAATAGACTTCCGGAACGCCTCCCGATAAGAGGGCTTTTACAGTTCCTAATATGGCATTGGGTTTTGATTCTAATGCTTTGGCAAAAGTGCCCGGCCAGGAAGATGATGAAGCATAGCCTCTTCCATGAACATCACCGGTATAAATGTTGTCGCCAATATTTACAGGGAAAACAGTCATTTTTATATCCGCAATACCTGATGTTTGGATGGTTACCAATTGACCAATTCCACCGCCAGTTTTCACTACTCCAATAACATCTTCGCTGTAATACAAATTGGTTGTTGTTACCGATAAAGGATTATTTTTCTCAATGATTACCACATCACCGGGTTCTAAAATTTGAGCTGAACGGTTGGTTAATTGAATTTCACCACCTCCAGTTCCACCTCCCGGATCTGTTCCACCAGTTTCCTCAATGATGGTTTGACTTGCCTTTACAAAGCGTTGTTTATTGATATACCTCATGTGTTATTTGGAGATTGATAATATTGCACTCTTAAAACATGGCTTTTCCCTGCCTCAATTCCGATAACTCGAAAGTTTTCCAAATTCCAACGACCGGTAATTTCATAAAGGTCATTCTCGCCTAAAGCAATACCGGAACTGGCTGTTGGATCGCTACCATTTTCTTTGAAACGAACCACTCTTGATTTTTCAGCAGCACTTCCATCTGCTTCAATGGAAATAGTTGCTGAAATACCATTTTCAGGAATGGTTAATTGAGCTACCTCCATATCTGTAACCGCCAAGTCTTCATAACCTTGCTCTGTTTCAGGAATGGTTAGCCTTCCGTTTTCACCACTTTGAATCAGTATTAACTCTTCCAAATAATCCAACATGGAAGAGGCATTGCCATTTCGATAGGCGTTTTTATGTACTCTTGTTGCTTCGCTCATTATGCTAGGTTTGCTAAGTTTTGTTGTTCAGTCCAAAGCTGTGCAATGGATTTACCACCTCGGTCGTAAAAATGTGGACGGTCTTTAAAAGAAGTCCATCGACCTCCCCAGGAAAGACCAACACTTTCACCAATAACTCCAAGGGTATTCCATACCGATTCAGGCACTTTGTAATTCGCTCGTCCATCCACAATAGGAACAATATCTATTGCTACTCCTACATTGTGATCCGACTGTCCGCATTTGGCATTGGTGACAATTCCTCCGGGAGCTGTTCGTCCTTGTGCATAGAGTTTGTTTTGCTCTTCACAATCACGGTAAGCACTGGTGACTTTAAGTGGGATGCCTGCCTTTTGAGCTTTGATAAGAAACTTCTCGACCTTCTTTCTTACTTCAGGTCGAAGTTGACGGAGCTTTAACTTGGTTTGAATATCCAATTTCTTGTAAAGCCAACGACTTGCAATAGCAATACCAATGACACCCACAAGGATACCAACCCCCATAAAGACTACCTTTTTATCTACCTGAACTGCCATTGATTATGCTTGTTTTTGACAACTACAA
>DMRV01000177.1:1662-3815 GCA_003456455.1 Flavobacteriales bacterium | reverse complement strand
AGCGCCATCGCTATATATATCTTGTCCCATGAGCTGAAGATGAAACTTCTCTCCTGCAAGCGTTAGTTCTCCATCGCGTGTGTCGTTTACTCCAGCTTCTTTATTTTCGAGCGTATAACTAAACGTAACCTGAATGTCTTTATAAGCGCTATTTGTCTCGCTAACGGCTTTTAGAATGGCTGCTGATTTATCGTCAGATTGGGCAAATGCCGAAAGAGGTATAAGTATGGTCACCAATAATTTTCTAAGCATATCTGTTTTATATCAACTTTTGTGTTGCAACTTCTGTTCCAAACTCATTTCGTCTGTAATAAGAACTTGTCTGGCCTTACTTCCTTCGAATGGCCCAATGATTCCAGCGGCTTCCAATTGGTCTACAATTCGACCTGCGCGGTTATAACCCAACTTCAATCTTCGTTGAAGTAAAGAAGCGGAACCTTGCTGATGTTGAACCACAATTCTAGCGGCATCTTCAAAAAGTGCATCTCTATCGTCAAGGTCAACTGCGCCAACCTCTCCGCTACTTTCATCAATAAATTCTGGCAGTTCAAAAGCGCTTGGATAAGCTTGTTGCGAACCAATCCAATCACATACCTTTTCTACTTCTGGCGTGTCAATGAATGCGCACTGTAAACGAATTACATCATTCCCCGTTGACATTAGCATGTCGCCACGACCAATTAATTGGTCCGCGCCACCAGCGTCTAAAATGGTTCTTGAATCAATTTTAGAAGTAACACGGAAGGCAATTCTGGCAGGGAAGTTTGCCTTAATTGTTCCAGTGATAATGTTAACAGAAGGACGCTGTGTGGCAATAATCAGGTGAATTCCAATGGCACGCGCCAACTGAGCCAATCGCGCAATTGGAGTTTCAACTTCCTTACCAGCTGTCATAATTAAGTCGGCAAACTCATCCACAACCAAAACGATGTATGGTAGGAACATATGGCCTTCCTTCGGATTAAGTTTCCTAGCAATAAACTTGGCGTTGTATTCTTTTAGGTTTCGGCATTGTGCGTTTTTCAGCATTTCATACCGATTATCCATTTCTAAGCAAAGCGAATTCAGCGTAGTTACAACCTTCTGCGTATCGGTAATAATTGCCTCATCTGTGTCTGGCAGTTTGGCCAGAAAATGACGTTCAATCTTATTGAAAAGGGTCAGCTCTACCTTTTTAGGATCCACCAAAACAAACTTTACCTGAGCAGGATGTTTCTTGTAAAGAATGGAAGCTATTACCGCATTCAATCCAACAGATTTACCTTGACCAGTTGCGCCAGCCATCAACAGGTGAGGCATTTTGGTTAGGTCTGTAACGTAGGTCTCATTGGAAATGGTTTTTCCCAAAGCAATTGGCAATTCCATTTTAGAGTGTTGGAATTTTTCCGAACTCAACACCGCTTTCATAGAAACCGTGTCAGGATTCAAGTTTGGAACTTCAATACCAATCGTTCCTCTTCCAGGGATAGGGGCAATAATTCGTATCCCTAATGCTGAAAGACTTAGCGCGATGTCATCCTCCAAGTTCTTAATCTTAGAGATACGAATACCTGGTGCAGGTACAATTTCATAAAGCGTTACGGTAGGCCCGATGGTTGCTTTGATTCGTTCAATTTCAATATTGTAGTTTTTTAGGGTGGAAACAATGCGGTTCTTGTTCCCTTCCAGTTCTTCCTGATCTACAGAGATTTCACCTTTTCCGTACGCCTCTAGCAAGTCAAGTGGTGGCTTTTTGTAATGACTAAGATCAAGTGTTGGGTCATATTCGCCCATTCCTTCGCCATCATCTTCAGAAACAGTTTCCTCTTCAACCTTTGTGGCTTCAATGTCAAACTGAACATCTTCTAAAAGTGGACTGGCGTCAGGTGTTGGCGCATCAACCACTACGGGACGTTCAAAAGGGGGTGTCCTTTCCAACTCCAATTTTTTCTCCGCTTCTGGCTCTTCTTTTACAATTGGTTTCTTCTCTTCAACTGTGGTACCTGTTAAATCCAAATCATTGGTTTTAACAGTAACATCTGCAACAGCTTCAAAATTTCCCTCCTCAAGCTCTGTGCTTTCTTCTTCGGAGGCTTCTTTTTTAGCAAATAAGGCTTTAATGCCATCAACCGAAAAGTTGAAAACAACTGCTAGATAAACCACGGAAACGAACA
>DMRV01000177.1:0-1624 GCA_003456455.1 Flavobacteriales bacterium | reverse complement strand
AACCTAATGCGCCAGATAGAAGAGAGTTCTCGGCAAACAGGAACCCCATAGACAGAGGAAGTACATAAAGGAAGAAAAGAGAATGTTTAAGCGACTTGTTTATTGGTAGTAGGCGTTTTCTGAAAAGGATTTGAAACCCAACCAGTAATAGTAGAAATGGGAATAAAAAAGCAGCAATTCCGAACCAATTGTAGATAAAAATGTGACCTAATGCAGCACCAAGCTTTCCCATCCAGTTATCCATCAGGACATCTGGGTCGAATAACAATTTGGTCCAAGAATGACCTTGTAGTTGACTTTGGTCAACGAAACCAACTATTAGATAAGAAATAAACGAGAGAGTGAGAAACGCGGATAGTAGAATGAAGAACAAACCAAGAATGGTTCGCGTTCTAGAGTCAGCAAGGAATTCCAGAAGTCCGTTTTTTGAGCCTTTCTTAGGCTTAGCGTCTCCTTTTTTACTTTCAGATTTTTCCTTTTTGGAAGCCATGTTATAACGAACTCAAAAGTAAGAAAAACCCGAACAGATAAATGCTCGGGTGATTTGTTATAACGAACAGGAAGTGAACTTATTTTGGATTAGAAACTCTGGAAGATGTCCGCCATTTCTTCAATAGTGATTGGCTGATATTCTTTGGTAATAGTGAAATCCTCATCTGGGTATTCTTCCGCCACAACAGAAGTTGCGATCATGTGCATATCCATATTAAATTGAGTTACCTGCGCCTCCATCAGTACACCTTTAATTTCGTAAAAAGGCGTGCACCAGTTCGGATTGTCTAGACCAATTTCGTTAGTATAAAACACATCGAAATATTTTGATGTGTCATTCTCGAACGTAATGTGCGCATGTTTACACTTGTAACCAGCAATTTCCTTAATGCTGTCCGTAGGCGTGATTTTCATGCCGTCAGGCTTCTTGCCATATTCTTCCATAATCTCTACACTGTCCATTTCCAAGCCAGAATACTTATTAGCAATACGAACTAAATGCGTCACTTTTTTCTCTTTGCTATTAGCCAAGAGAGACGTGCTAAAAACTGCCATGGAAGTCTTTAGTTCGTTTCTAGTATTGTTGTCCTTGAATTTGAAAGACATCTCCTTCGGGAACATAGACGTGAAAATGTTGTCGCTTTCAAATTGAGGGTAAGAAAGACTGTAAACAATCTTTCCTTCTTCAATTATTTCAACGCTAGATTCTCCGTCAGTTTCCTGACCGCAACCCGAAAATAATAGCAAAGCAACTGAGCAGCTAGCTAGCAGTGTACTTGTGAATAAATTTTTTCTCAAACGAATTCTCCTTTTTAGGGTTGTCGTCCAAGTTCCTGGTTTCCTTGTCGCAAGATAGTAAGCTGTTTTTATCATACAAGAAACGCTTACAACAATTTGCGAGAATTGCGTAACGCTAAATAATCACATAAGGTTACAGACAGATTGTAATTAGTATCCCAATGTTTTAAGCATCCCTTCGTGGCTTTGCTCATCCGCAAAAAGTTCAGACTTCAGTTCTCCGTTTTCGTCTTTCTTGATAAGAACTTGCTTCGGAGAAGGGATTAAGCAATGCTGTATACCGCCATAACCGCCCAACGCATTTTGATAGGCGCCTGTGTTGAAAAAGCCTATG
>DMRV01000426.1 GCA_003456455.1 Flavobacteriales bacterium | reverse complement strand
CGAGTTACGTTCCAACTGGCATCTGAAAGTGTACGAATCGCTTCTAATGCAGTAATGAGGTTTTTGGCTTGATGCGGTCCAGAAAGTTCGCTTTCAACTTCCAATTCCATTCCGTCATAATGACGAATTTTCATTTGAAGTTTGTCATCTTCCAGAACTTCTTCTCTTGTTTCCCATTCGCGATTGGCGAACCGCAATCGGCTATTTGTTTCTCGTGCTTTGGCTTCAAATACTTCCGCCACTTCTTGTTGGAATTCACCAACTACAACAGGAACATTCGGCTTGATAATTCCAGCTTTCTCTCCTGCAATTTCTGGCAACGTTTCTCCTAAGAACTGCTGATGGTCGTAGCCAATGTTGGTGATTACCGAAAGCTCCGGAGTTATCACATTTGTGCTATCCAGTCTTCCGCCCAAACCTGTTTCAATAATGGCAATGTCAACCTTGCTATTTGCAAAATGGTCGAATGCCAACGCTACGGTCATTTCAAAGAAAGAAGGTTTTATTTCTTCAAATCCCGATTTGTAATTATCAACGAAACCAATCACAGATTGCTCTGAAATCATCTCGCCATTAATCTTTATCCGTTCGCGGAAATCGGTTAGGTGAGGGGAGGTGTACAATCCAACCTTATAGCCGGCTTCTTGAAATACAGAAGCCAACATATGGCTTACAGAACCTTTGCCATTTGTACCTGCAATATGAATGCTTTTGAACTTGTTTTGAGGATTGCCCAACAGTTCGCAAAGCGCTAATGTGTTTGAAAGGTCTTTCTTAAAAGCTGCCGCTCCTTGCCGTTGGTACATCGGCAACTGACTGAAAAGGTATTCCAGCGTTTCGGAATAGTTCATTACTCCAAAATGAAGACAAAGGTCATAGAGCCTTTTTGTTGAATGGAAGCATCAGCCTTGGCATTGAACTTTGTGTTGTAAGCTGCTTCGGTGGCGAGCTTTTCCAAGTGTCTGTCTGTGGTTGTTGACCCTCGAGCTCCAGGAGTGGCTTTTACCACTTTCCCGTATTTATCTACGATAATATCAACCACAACTTTGCCCTCTTTTTGGGACGTATCTACAATCTTAGGTGCAGAAACTATGTTTCTTCCGCCAAGGTTGAAAGACATACCATCACCGCTTCCACCTAAACCATGTGGAGCACCTGGCGTTCCATCAGCGCTTCCCTGATTTCCCCCTGGTTGAGTGTCTCCTTCGCCTTTCCCTTCTCCGTCTTTGGCTTTTGCGAAAAGCGCGGCACTTGCGGCACGTTTGTCTGCTTGTTCCTTCGCTTTTTCAGCCGCTATTCGTTCTTCCTCAGCCCTTTCTTCAGCTTCAACTTTCTGCTTTCTCTTCTGCTCTTTTTCAAGGGCAATCGCATCCAACATGTCTTGTGTAACTACCTCTTCTTCAACAACGGGGTCAGAAGGAGTTGCAACGCTTTCGGCAGGTTGAACTTCTTCCTCTACAGCCTCTTCTACAATCTCAGATTGAGCAGGGTCGCTTTCGGTATCACCCAATCCCATATCCGTATTTCCGAAGTTGATCATCATCCCTTCTTCCGGCTTCGGATGAATGGTAGTGAGGCCAAAGAATAGGAAGAGCAACAGCAATAACGCATGTATGACTAGCGATGTACTCATCGCCTTTCGCTTATTTTTCTTCTCTGTTAAATCCATTACTCTGGTTTTGTTGCCAGAACGATCTTGTATTTATTCTGATAAGCAATGTCCATCACCTTAACGGCATATTCAATGGGAACACCTTGCTCAACTCTCAGCACAATTACTTTGTCTTCGGCATCTGCTAGACGCTGATGAATGAGGTTTTCCATAGATCCAACAGAAACTTCATCCTGATCTATGTAATGCTTCAATGCCTTATCAATTGAAACAGACACCGTTTGCTTCTTTACCGACTTAGAATTACTGCTCGGTAGAACTAAATCCAAGGCGTTGGTTGTAACCAGTGTAGAGGTAAGCATGAAGAATATCAGCAACAGGAAGACAATGTCCGTCATAGACGACATATTGAAATTCGGGCTGACTTTATTTCGAGTGCGCAATCCCATTTTTTCTAACTATTAATTCGTAATTCTCAATTAATAATTGATTAAGCTGGTTCGTGAAGTAGATCGATGAATTCGGTAGAGCGGTCTTCCATTTTGAAAACCACTGCTTCCACCTTTGCAACCAATGTGTTGTATCCCAAATAGGCCATAATTCCGACTACCAAACCAGCAACTGTTGTGGTCATGGCAGTGTAAATCCCACCTGCTAGCATCTCAACATTTACCTGTCCGCCAGCCATAGCCATTTCGTGGAAAGCCAAAATCATCCCAATTACCGTTCCCAAGAAACCGATCATTGGAGCCGCTCCAGAAATGGTAGCCAGCGTAGCCAAGTTCTTCTCTAGCTTGTACGTTTCCAGTCTACCCACATTTTCTACGGCTGCAGAAATATCTCCCAACGGACGACCAATTCTGGTAATACCCTTTCCGAGCATTCTAGAAATAGGGGTATTTGTAGTTGTGCAAAGCGCCTTCGCGGTAGCAAGGTCACTCTTCTGAATGCTGTCTTTTAGCCCATTGAAAAAAGCAGGGTCTTCCACACCCGCTTTACCGATGGTAAGAAACCGTTCGACAAAAATGTAAATGGCAATGATGGAGAGTAGTAGCAGCACCAGCATAATGATGTTACCACCAATTCCTCCCGAAGTCACCAATTCAATGATAGACAACGTCTCTTCTACCGGGGCTTCTCCTTGGTCTGCGGCCTCTTGCGCCATGGCTGTTTGAATGAACATTAAATTCATAGTTGATCGTTTAAAGGTTGAGGTAATTCTACTCGGTATCGAAAGTATCTATAGTCGGTTGCTAGCAAGTTGAGCGCGCTTCCCATTTATAAACATCAACATGTTAGCTTTAGTATTACGTCAAAGCGAAAAAACTGCGTTCCGAACTCGCACAGTTTTCATTTTTGAAACATAATTGATTGAGATTAGGGCGTTACCCCAAGCTGCGCAAGGGGTCAGGCTTTCCGCTTTATCTTTTCATCGTTCCTCAGAAAAGGATGCCGCTGCTATCCTTAACGCGGTGCGTTTTGTAAATCATATTGTAATTTGTCATTTCTTTCTGATACTAGAAGGTTAAGAACGCGAATAGTGACTTTTACTTATTGAATTGAATCTTTACCTTCAGCGCAACTTAATTTTATCGCCTCACCACATTTAAAAATGTCCTGGACGAATTACCACAGTCACACAAATTATTGTGACGGAACGAATACCCCCGAAGATTACATCCGCAAAGCACTCGCATTAGGAATGCCAACTTATGGCTTTTCATCGCATGCGCCTGTACCCTTTTTTGATTGCAAATGGGCAATGAAAAAGGACGACCTTGAAGGTTATTGCGAGGAAATCTATCGGTTAAAGAAGAAATACGAAGACCGTATTGAAATCTTGCTTGGCTTAGAAGTCGATTACATTCCAGACAAAATGGGTCCAACGGCTGATTTTCTCCAAACTGCTGGCTTAGATTACGCAGTGGGTTCTGTTCACTTCGTGGATAGTTTCACTGGCGGAAAAGGCTGGGAAATTGACGGAACGTTAGAGACTTTTAAGAAAGGACTCCACGAGATTTTTAAAGGAGATGTAAAAGCCGCAGTTACCCGTTATTACGAGATAACACGAGAAATGATGGAAGAAGATTGTCCTGAAATTGTGGGGCATCTCGATAAAATTAAGATGCAGAACCTGAAGGAACATTTCTTTTCTGAAGACGATGCATGGTACCGTGATGAAGTGATGAACACCCTCCAAGCTATTGCCAAAACCGATGCGGTTATGGAAGTTAACACACGCGGTTTGTATAAGAAGCGTGCCACCGAAACTTACCCAAGTAAGTGGGTTTTAGAAGAAGCGTATAAATTGGACATTCCTGTTCAGATTGACAGTGACGGCCACACACCAGACGAAATTTTGGGTGAGTTTGAAACCGCTGCCAGCTTACTTGTAGATGTTGGTTATGATGCCTGCGTTATCCTAATTGATGGCGAGTGGCAAGAAGTTGGTCTAACCAAAGAAGGCTACGAACTCTGATTTAAGGCGAAAGCTGCTCCATCGTCCAACCATCTCCGTTTTTGATGTAAACGAAACGATCATGCAGACGGCTTGGCCGACCTTGCCAAAACCCCAATCGTTCAGGAACGACCACGTAACCGCCCCAATGTGCAGGCCGCGGAATTTCGCCATCACCAAATTTCGCTTCCAATTCTTTTACCGAATTCTGTAGCTGATTAGGGCTCGAAACAATGCTACTTTGAGCAGATGCCCAAGCACCAATGCGGCTTTCTCTCGGACGAGTTGCCCAGTAGGCATCAGACATTTCAACAGGCACTTTTTTGATTGGTCCTTCAATACGAATCTGTCTATCTAATTCGCTCCAATGGAAATTGAG
>DMRV01000485.1:6364-6913 GCA_003456455.1 Flavobacteriales bacterium | reverse complement strand
TTAACTGAAAAAGTTCGCAGAAAACCGTATTCAGTTATATTGCTTGATGAGATTGAAAAAGCCCATCCAGACGTATTCAACTTGCTACTACAAGCATTGGATGATGGAATGATGACAGATTCTTTGGGTCGTAAGATTGACTTCAAGAACACCATTGTGATTATGACGTCAAACATCGGTTCTCGTCAATTACAAGATTTCGGTCAAGGTGTTGGGTTTGCTACAAGTGCAAAAACTTCCTCTTCAGACGATCATTCTAGAGGTGTTATCGAGAAAGCATTAAAAAAGGCTTTTGCTCCNNGATATCTTCAAGATTATTGATCTTGAACTTAAGAAGGTGTTCAAGCGAATTGAAGAAGCTGGTTATACTATTGAATTGGCAAAGTCCGCTAAGGACTTCTTAGCGGATAAAGGCTATGACCCAGAGTTTGGAGCAAGGCCGTTAGCCAGAGCCATTCAGAAGTATTTGGAGGATCCCTTGGCAGAAGCCATCATTGGTTCAACCATTTCTGAGGGCGATGTGCTTGAAGTGAAGCACACAAAGAATTC
>DMRV01000485.1:0-6244 GCA_003456455.1 Flavobacteriales bacterium | reverse complement strand
AGATTCTGCATGGTTACCTTTTTAGTGAGATCTGAGAACATTGAAACGCAGTAATCTGCGCATTCCTCTGCAGAAGCATTTCCAAGTGGAGATAGCTTATCTGCATTTGAGATGAAATCATCAAAACCTTCTACACCAGAACCTGCTGTTGTAACCGTTGGGCTCTGAGAAATCGTATTAACACGAACGTTTTTGTATTCTCCGTAGTGATGACCAAAACTTCTAGCAATGCTTTCCAGCATGGACTTAGCTTCTGCCATATCTCCATAACCCGTATAGGTTCGTTGTGCTGCGATGTAAGTCAAAGCCACAACCGAAGCATATTCGTTCAAAGCGTCCAATTTGTAACACGTTTGAAGAACACGATGTAACGACATGGCTGAAATATCCAATGTCTTATGGAAGAAATCGTAGTTCAAATCGGTATAGCTTCTCCCCTTTCTTACGTTTGGTGACATACCAACTGAATGAAGTACAAAATCAATCCCTCCAAATTTCTCTTTGGCGGTCGAAACAAGATTTTCTAAATCTTCCATCAACGTCACATCTGCAGGAATGATGTCAGCATTCAGTTTTTCGCCTAGCTCATGAATCTTACCCATGCGCAAAGCAACTGGTGCATTGGTGAGAACAATCTCCGCCCCTTCTTCAACACATTTCTCTGCTACTTTCCAAGCTATTGAACGCTCGTCTAGTGCTCCGAAAACGATTCCTTTCTTTCCTTTAAGCAGTCCGTAAGCCATTTTTTTTTCAACAATTAAAAATTAGAAATGATGAATTAAGAATAAGATTGAATCGATTGCCAATTTCTAATTCTTAATTCTTCATTTCTCATTAACGAGGTTTTTAGCGTGAGTTAAGGCGGCCTCTGTAGGATTCGCATTGCTCAACATCTTTGCAATCTCAACAATTCTATCGGTTTTATCCAGTTCCCGGACGCCCGTGGTGGTTCTTCCGCCTTTTTCTTCTTTGTACACAAACAAATGCTGATTTGCCTTGGAGGCAATTTGAGGTAAATGCGTAATGCAAAGCACCTGCATGCTTGAACTCAATTCCTTAATCTTCCCTCCCATCTTGTCAGCTACATGACCAGAAACTCCCGTGTCAATTTCATCAAAAATAATGGCAGGCAATTGAGCCTTGCTTGCCATTTCTGACTTTGTTGAAAGCATCAATCGGGACAACTCTCCACCACTCGCAACCTTACTTATATCCTGTGCTTTTTGTCCTTTGTTAGCGGTGAAGAGAATTTCAATTCGGTCTTGTCCGTTAACATTACGTTCTCCTTTATCAACTAGAATACTCATTTGAGCATCTGGCATTCCTAATTGCTGTAACTCAGTAGTGAGAATTGGCGCAATACGCTTTGCCTCTTTTGCTCGTAGCTTGGACAGTTTGTCGGCTTCTACCTGTAGTAGTGATTCAATTTTTTCAAGCCTTCCGTTAAGT
Organism: Flavobacteriales bacterium; assembly: GCA_003456455.1. GTDB lineage: Bacteria > Bacteroidota > Bacteroidia > UBA10329 > UBA10329 > UBA10329. Next base: position 4,795 of record DMRV01000485.1, on the reverse strand, counting down.
AATGTGAGTTGCTCGTCTGAATTGGAAATAGAACTTAGCTTATCATCAAGTTCAAACTGATACTGAATTAATTCCGCCTCGGACTGCTTTCTATGCTTCGTCATCAAGCGGATAATTTCATCTACACGTTCAGCCAATCGGCCCAATTCGGCTGGGTCCTGTTCAATCGAACCAACCTTCTGCGACATTTCTTCTGCCACATCCTCCAAATCAATTACGTTCTGCTTAATACGATTTGCCCAATCGACCGCAGTGGGATATTTATTTGCCAACCGCTGTAATTCGGATTCTAGTTTTCGAAGACCGTCCACTAATGCATCTTCTGAATTAAGCAGTGTATCAGAAACTTGACTAAGGGTTCCGCTAATCTCTTCAGCATTTTCCAACATGGAGAGCTTGTCTTGGTTCTCTAGAAGCTCGCCTTCTTTCAAATTCAATTCTTCCAACTCAGAAAGTTGAAATTTTAAATAATCTTCGTCCTGCGCAGCTTTCCGCAGAGCTTCTTTCAATGTGTTAGCTTCCTGGCGTAAAGCATTCCATTCCGAGAATACATTTCGATAAGTCTTTATTTGAATTCCTCCATCCGCACATGAATCTAGGAATCGTGTTCTGAAATCGGCTGATTTTAGAGTGAGAACTTCATGCTGAGAATGAATGTCTATTAAACTAGTAGCCAACTCTTTTAACTGAGCTAAGTTTACAGGTGTGTCATTTATAAATGCTCGCGACTTACCATTAGCATTAATCTCTCTTCGTAAGATTGTAGGATTCTCAAAATCTAAATCGTTCTCCGAAAAGAAGGGTTTGAGGTCGTAATTCGTAACATTAAAAAATGCTTCTACCATACATTTTTCACCTTCCTTATACAGTACAGATGAATCAGCACGTTTTCCAAGAACAAGAGAAAGTGCCCCAATCAAAATAGATTTCCCTGCACCTGTTTCGCCTGTGATAATGGTCAAACCCCTATCGAATTTTACATCAAGCTCGTTGATGATTGCGTAGTTGCGAATGTGCAGACGGGTCAGCATAGCTGCTAACTTTTTATGATTGCCTGATACTTGTTGGCATTGGCCGGATCCATTTGCATCAGGTCATTGGTAACTCTCGTCTTAACATCGGGAAATGACTCTTTAAAAATGTTTACCAACTCATCTACCTTAGCGGTAAAAAACACGGTGAGCAAGTAAGAATTTGGCTGATCCAACCGGATCTTTTTCAAAGGCTCAATGCACTCCGTAATTGCTCTACGACCTGTTTCCAGGTCAGACTGCATCATATCCAAACCTTCCCTGTGATATTTGTAAACCACATCTCTAAAAGTCTCGTAACGAGCATTTAGCATGTTCTCAATTAACCAGTAACGGTTCTTTGTACTTTCAAAAGCTTTCCATCCACGCTCGTTCTCACTCTGTGCATTATTTACAATCTGCAACGCCTTCTGAAAATAAGGCTCACCTCCTTTTTGAGAGAAACTATCGTAATCTGATCCAATAATCATATAAGCGTAAAACGCCATTACTGAGGTGAGCTGGTTAATATGTTGATTCTCTTGAAACTGAATAAGCTGGTTTTCAACATATTGAAACGTAAAATCCTGATCATTGACATTTAGCATAACAGTATTGTAAGAAGTCATGTAAGCAGGACGACTGGATTGAATCTGCATCGTTGCCTTAAATCTATCTGTCGAAATTCGTTCAGTAACGGTGACAAGAATGCTACATTCTATTCGCTCTTCCAATGCAAATTCATCATTGGTCCAACGCGTAGAGTTCATAAACTCTCGGAGATTGTTTTGTAACGTCTCAAAAATTCGCTTCTCGGTATTCTGAACACCTGGACTAATAACCGAAACTGTACAGTTTAGTTCCTGCGCTTGAGCGATGAAAGAATTTACAATGAAAAATAAGGTGAAAAAGCGTGTCATTTAAAAGCGATAATGGTACGCAGAATGTCTTTTGCAACTTCTGCTTTTGACTTCAATTCAAAAGTAGCGATATTATTGTGTCGGTCTAAAATTGAAACTTTGTTCGTGTCGTGTCCGAAACCTGCTCCTGCATCTTGTAATGAGTTCAAAACAAGAAGGTCACAATTCTTTTTCACCAGCTTTCCTTTAGCGTTTTCAAGTTCATTATTTGTTTCCAATGCAAACCCAACCAACAATTGATTTTGTCGTTTTTGTTGCCCCAATGAGGCGAGAATATCAGGTGTCGATTCTAACTCAATAGTCAGCTTAGTGTCCGATTTCTTAATCTTATTCTCCGCAACAATCTTAGGACGGTAGTCCGCTACTGCCGCAGAAAGAATCAAAACGTCTTGAGTCTCTTGAAGTTGCATCACAGCATCAAACATATTCTGAGCAGATTGCACGTTAATTCGCTTGATTTTGGAAGATGACTTCACGTTTGATGGACCACAGATAAGCGTTACCTCTGCCCCAATAGCCAACGCCTCTTCGGCTATGGCAATTCCCATTTTGCCAGAAGAATGGTTTCCAATAAATCGGACTGGATCAATTGGTTCGTGAGTGGGGCCTGCCGTGATAAGAACCTTCTTTCCTTTTATATCAGGCATTGAGCAGATTACTCACGAATTGAAAAATATCTTCAGGTTCAGCCATGCGTCCTTTTCCTTCCAAACCGCTTGCCAGTTCACCTTCTGTTGGTTCGATAATGTGATTTCCGAACTCTGTTAAAGTATTAATGTTTTTCTTAACTGCTGGATGTTGCAACATATCCAAGTCCATTGCAGGTGCCAACGCAACTGGACAACGAGCAGAAAAGTAAGTTGCTAGAAGCAGATTATCGCAAATTCCGTTGGACATTTTCCCCATAGTGTTGGCCGTTGCTGGTGCAATCACAAAAGCATCTGCCCAAAGACCTAACTCAACGTGATTGTTCCAGTTTCCATTAGCATCAGAAAATTTAGATTCCACTGGGTTCTTTGAAACGGTAGAAAGTGTAAGTGGGGTCACAAAATCAAATGCACAATCGGTTGCTACCACCTTCACTTCTGCACCTGCTTTCACAAACAATCGCACAAGCAAGGGTGTTTTGTAAGCAGCAATCCCGCCTGTTACACCAACCAATATTTTCTTGCCGTCCATAGACTCTAATATACTCGAAAACCCGAACAAGTTCGGGCTTTTGAATTCAGTTTGAGTAAGGTTTAGGCTTTTGCCGCAGCTGCTTTTGCTGCTGCGGCTGCTTCTGCGCTCGCCTCTGCTTCTTCTTCAGTTGGGTCATTTGCAGGGTTTCGGAAATAAATCTTATCAGTAAGATATTCTTCAACTGCAATAGAAACTGGCTTTGGAAGCGCTTCGTAGAACTTTGAGATTTCAATTTGCTCACGATTCTCGAAAATTTCTTCCAAGTTATCTGATGTAGTAGCGAATTCTGCCAATTTAGAGTTCAACTCTTCTTTGATGTCAGCGCCAATTTGATTTGCTCGTTTCGCAATTACCGCGATAGTCTCGAACGTATTATCAGTTCCAGCTTCGAAATCACGCATATCCCGCGTTACAGTGTCTCTTTCAGCCTTTGTGTTCTTGTACTCCATTTTTCAGATTTTTAATCTTTTCTAATTCTTTTTTCGAATCTTCTTTAATGCTCTTTGCATTTTCAACATCGGGTGAGCGTGGGTGACGTTCAATAAAATCATCACATTCACGCAAAGCCTGTTCAAAACGCTCAATCTTCTTTTCCTCAATACTATTATCGGCAAGTAAATAGCTAGAACGCACTATCATAAAACTGATTTCCTCACGGTGTCTCGTATCTGGAAACTCCGCAAGTGTATTTCGGAGCGCAAAGATAGCAGCTTTATATTCACCTAAGCGGTAATACAGTTTAGCACCATTATATGCTTTAGTCTCCAACTTAAACCGCAATCGATCCATCAAGTCATTACACTCATCCACCTTCGGACTTTCTGGATACTTATTGATGAATAACTGCAGTTCATAAATCGCCTTTGTAGTGCTTGCTTGATCTAAGCTAGGTTCAGAAGAATCCAAGAAATAACACTTGGCGTTCATAAACTGAGCATCTTCTGCCCTATCGCTTCGCGGAAACGTTCTAACAAAGTTGTCGAAATGATAACCAGCAAGCATAAAATCACCTAGCTTGTAGTTGGAATAAGCGTAGTAATAGTAAACGTCCTCGGCCTTGCTGGTGCCTCTAAAAACGGTAATAAGTTCTTCAAAGAGCGGAAACGCTTTTTGATACTTGCCATTATCATAGTAAGCCTTGGCCATTTCAAACTTTTTTTCAAAGTCGTTGCTCTTGAGAATACGCTGATACTTGCTACACCCTGCAAATACCAACATTATTGAAAGAATAGTAACGGCTGAATAGGCCTTTTTTAACATGGCGCAAAGATAGTTTTTTCAATCACGTAGCACGAACGGATGTTTTGCTGATTTATTGGTTGATAAAAATCTGTAACTAAACAGCCTTAAACCATCTCCAAAATCCAATCCTTTGCAAACATCATCCAGGTATAATTGAACAATACGTTGAACGGGAATGCCAGCATCGTACCTATAAGGGAATGATGCCATTTTATATTTGAAAGTGCCAAAGCGAAGTTGACCGGGGGCGAAACGTAAAAGATAAGCCGCAACACAACTGTAGTATTAATCGGGGATTTTGAAAGCCGCTTCATCTGCTTTCGCACAAAAGGCTGCTTTATTTCAGATAGAGCCTCACCTGCCATAAACCGAACAAAGAAAAAATGAACTGTTACAGCAACTACACTTGCCAAATAACCAACAAGAACCCCATCTATGCCT
>DMRV01000007.1:1513-3886 GCA_003456455.1 Flavobacteriales bacterium | reverse complement strand
CTACGAGGAAAAAACGGGTTTTGACCTGAAAAATCAAGTGTTTTATTACGCTTTCGGTGCCTTTAAAATAGGTGTGATTATTCAGCAAATTTATGCGCGATACAAGAAAGGACTGACCAAGGATCCGCGTTTTGCCAATCTGATATATTCAGTAAAAGCTTGCGGAGCTAACGCGTCTAGGGCAATTGAAAAAGATAAAATATGAAACTGGAAATTCAAGATTTAAAGAACGTATTGATACTTGGTGCTGGCACGCTCGGGCTTAGGGTGGGTTTGCAATCGGCCATTAGTGGGTTTAACACCACCATTTATGATGTAAGTGAAGAAGCGCTTATTAAAGCAAAACGTACGCATGAAGGTATTTTGAAGTCGCTTTTGAGCCTTGAGAAAATCACAGCTAAGGAAGCTGATGCAGCACGTGCAAGGCTAACATTTACCACAAATGCAGAAACTGCAGCAGCTGATGCCGATTTCATCAACGAATCGGTAACCGAAGACATCGATTTGAAAAGGAAAGTATGGGCCCAGTTCGGAGAGCTTTGTCCAGATAAAACCATATTTACGTCCAACACTTCGTACTTACTTCCATCACAATTAGCAGATGCAAGTGGAAGGCCAGAACGTTTCTGTAATTACCATTTTCATGATGTCTTTTATTCCAATGTGGTTGATGTGATGCCGCATAGCACTACAGAACCTTGGATTTCTGATTTGCTGATGGAATTAGGGCCAATTCTGGCGCAAACTCCCGTTTTTGTGAAGAAAGAAAACCCTGGTTACGTGTTCAACTATATTCTAATGGCTTTGATTGGAGCAGCAGGCGCACTGAAAACGAATGATGTCGCTTCCATAGAAGACATTGATCGTAGTTGGATGGGCAACTTCAAAATGGAGATGGGGCCTTTTGGTATTCTAGATACCGTAGGGCTCGATACTGCATGGCATATACTAAGTAGCCAGAAGGATAAAAAAAGCCAGGCTTTCTCCGCGTTTCTAAAAGGGTATGTGGGTGCTGGTAAACTCGGAGTAAAAACAGGAGAAGGGTTTTATGCATACCCAAATCCTAGGTACAAAGAGAAGGGTTTTGTAGCTGGGAGCTAGTTAGAAAGAATACTCAGGCGTAAAAAAGTCTTCAAAATCACGGACTAATATTTTATTTCGTGAGGCTTGTTCGTCTTTATGGTCCGGAAAGAGTTGTCCGAATAATTGAACTCAGGCTAACCTTTTTCCGAACGGTTTAGTGTGGACGCCAACAACCATTTCACTAGAAATCGGTTATGTTTGTCTAATAGTATGAATAGAACGATTAAAAATATTTGGTGGCCGTCAAATGATAATTTCAGCTGAACGGAAAGCACCTACACTAATACTGGATTTATAGGATGGTCTGCCGCTCGGTAGACCATTTTTATTTTACACTGTTATGACGGCTATAAAAACATACAGGGACACCACATTTTCCGACCGGGTAACACCAGTTGGAATGTACCTGAACCTACGAAACCTTTTTCCGCAATCCGTTCTGCTGGAAAGTTCGGAAGTGGATGATCAGAACTACGCACATTCCATCCTTTGTGCCGAGCCGATAGCCGGTATTAGTTTTAAAAATGATCTGCTAAGTACTTTTGTCGGAACCGAAAAGGCATCGCGAGAATTGCGCCCTGATGAACGGATACAGGATGCGTTGAGTGAATTTGTACAGTCATTTAGTAGCGGAGAAGACCTGAAGGGGCACAATGGGTTTTTCGGATTTCAAAGCTTTGAATCGGTAAGGTATTTTGAAACCAAGGAAGCTAACCTCTGCCCAAATCTAGATTCTGAACTGCCAATTTTCGACTATCGTTTATATCGCTACGTAATCAGCTTTAATCACTTCAACGGTGAGTTGATTTTCCAAGAAAACACAATTGAAGCGGCACCTTCTACTTTGCAAAACCTGATTCCAAAGTTGATGGAGCAGCAAAGTGGAACCTATGATTTCAAGTTGCAAGGCAGCGAGCATTGCCAAGACAAAGACGCTGACTTTCTGGAAAAGGTAAAACGCGCCAAGGTTCATTGTCATGTTGGAGATGTTTTTCAGATGGTGTTATCAAGGCACTTTAGCCATTCTTATTCTGGGGACGAATTCAATGTGTATCGTGCTTTGCGTCACGTAAACCCATCTCCATATATGTTCTTTTTCGACTATGGAAAGTTCAAGCTTTTTGGGTCTTCTCCCGAAGCCCAACTACAAGTTAAAAATGGGGTAGCCACGGTAAACCCGATTGCTGGTACATACAAAAGAACGGGAAACCAGGTGATTGATTCCGAGGCAGTTAAAGCCTTATTGGAAGACCCTAAGGAGTTGGCTGAGCACGCTATGCTGGTTGATCT
>DMRV01000007.1:0-1507 GCA_003456455.1 Flavobacteriales bacterium | reverse complement strand
ATTCATCAATACAGCCATGTTATTCACATGGTGTCAAAAGTGCAGGGTAACCTTTCTGATAAAAAAGCGGGAATACATGTACTTGCCGATACTTTTCCGGCAGGAACACTCTCGGGAGCACCGAAGGTGAAAGCCATTCAACTTTTGGCTGAATTGGAAGGAGAATCGCGTGGTGTTTATGGGGGAAGTGTAGGGTTCATCGATTTTGATGGGGGTGTAAATCAGGCCATCGTCATTCGGTCTTTCTTAGGGAAAGGAAACACGTTACATTATCGAGCAGGAGCAGGTGTTGTATTAGACTCTGAACCTGAAAAGGAATTGGAAGAGGTGAACAATAAACTTGGTGCGCTAAGAAAAGCACTACAAATGGCTGAGGGATTATGAAAAAGAAAATCCTCATTTTGGATAACTACGACTCCTTCACCTATAACTTGGTTCAACAGGTTAGGGAGCTTTCAACACATTCGTTTGATGTCGTTCGTAACGATGTGATTACTGTAGAGGAGGCCAGTACATACGATGCGTTTATTCTTTCTCCAGGCCCAGGCCTTCCAAAAGATTCAGGCATTCTTTTAGAATTGATAAAAAGCCAATTAGGCAAGAAGCCCATTTTTGGTGTTTGCTTAGGTATGCAGGCCATTGCCGAAGTAATGGGAGCTCAGCTATTCAACTTAGAAAATCCGTTGCACGGAATTAGCACTGAAATTGATTTGAGCGAAGACCCGATGTTCAAAAACATGCCGCAAAAAACGAAGGTTGGTCGCTACCATTCTTGGGCAGTAAACCCCGAAACATTACCTGAAAATTGTCTGGTTACCGCAGAAGATGGCAATGGAATACCTATGGCAATCAGGCATCAAGTGTTTCCAGTATGGGCCGTACAGTTTCATCCAGAGAGCATTTTAACGGATGATGGGAACATCATTTTAAAGAACTTCCTAGAACTTATTTGAACATGGAATTCAAATCAACCATAGACCTACTAATGTCTGGAACTGGCCTGAACACAGGTCAGGCGTATGAATTAATGCAGGATTTTGGGTCCGGAACATTCAACGAAGCCCAGAATGCAGCATTAATAATTAGCATTAGCTCCAGAGACCTGACCATCAATGAAGTTAAGGGGTTTCGAAAAGCACTATTTGATTTGAGTGTGCCTTGCGGGTTAGAAAGCTATGATGCTGTTGATCTTTGCGGAACTGGTGGCGATGGGAAAAACACCTTCAATATCTCTACACTTTCAAGTTTCGTAGTGGCGGGAGCTGGTTATAAGGTGGCCAAACATGGTAATTATGGTGTTTCTTCCCTCAGCGGATCTTCCAATGTAATGGAGCAATTAGGGTATCATTTTAGCAATGACCAGGATATGCTCAAACGGGAAATTGAAGCTTCTAACATTACTTTTTTGCATGCTCCATTGTTTCACCCAGCACTAAAACATGTTGGTCCGGTGAGGAGACAATTGGGCATCAAAACCATTTTTAATATTCTAGGCCCGTTGGTTAAC
>DMRV01000336.1:5714-7397 GCA_003456455.1 Flavobacteriales bacterium | reverse complement strand
CATTACGGCCCCACGCCAATTGATGCGTATGACCGCTCATACTTTAATGTTTTTTATGCGGATGGACCGCCAAAACGACCTATTCAAGAATGGATGTTGGGAACGCTCGGAATTTCGGAAGTTGTGCCGCCATTGGTTGTTCCACCCGATACGGTAATGAAAGTTGAAACCAATTTCACCGTTCCGCAAGATGTTTCGTTGCTGACCATCAATCCGCATATGCATCTGATTGGGCGCAGTTTTAAAGCATGGGCAACAACGCCAAGTGGAGAAGAAATTCCGCTTATTTCCGTCCCAAAATGGGATTTTAGATGGCAATATTTCTACACGTTTCACGAGATGTTGAAGGTTCCGAAAGGCACAATCATTCATGCCGAAGGCGTTTACGATAACACACTGGATAACCCGAATAACCCTTACGACCCACCAAAAACGGTTGTTGAACCCGTGAATCGTGACATGAAAACCACGGACGAAATGTTCCAGTTTATCATCACGTTTTTGCCGTATCAAGATGGAGACGAGAATATAAGTTTGGAGCCTGACACAAGCCGCTACAAACAATAATGGTTTGAACTGCGTTAAAGCTAACGAACCTTTACCTTCGCAGCCTCAAACTTTCGCATGTTCTCAGCTAAAAACCGTACTGAAACCGTTCAGAAACTCCAAAAGGAGACATTCGATATTCTCGTAATTGGGGGAGGAATTACGGGCGTTGGAATTGCATTGGATGCTGCTGGCCGAGGATTAAAAGTTGCTTTGGTAGACAAGCAAGATTTTGCTGCTGGAACCAGCAGTCGTAGCACGAAACTCATTCATGGTGGATTGCGGTATTTGAAGCAATTGGAATTTGCCCTTGTGCGAGAAGTTGGCCACGAACGAAAAACGGTTTACCATAACGCACCACACCTAGTAATTCCCGAAAAGATGCTGTTGCCAATAACGGACGGTGGTTCGTTTGGCAAAACATCAGCATCCGTTGGTATTTATACCTACGATTGGTTGGCTGGAGTGAAACGTAGCGAACGAAGATCGGTTCTCAGCCTAAAGGAAACGCTGAACCACGAGCCGCTTTTGAAGAAAGAAGGTCTGGAAGCTGGGGTTGTATATTCGGAATACCGAAGTGATGATGCGCGTTTGGTGATTGAAGTTGCAAAAACGGCAACTGAAGACGGTGCTGTTTTGTTGAATTATTGTGAATTCGAAGAATTCACTTACAAAAAGGAGAACATTTCTGGTGCTAAGGTTAAGGACCTTCGAAGTGGAAAAGCCTTTGAGATAAAAGCGAAGCGAACCATCAATGCCGCAGGGCCGTGGGTTGACAATGTTCGAGGTAAGGATGAAAAGGTGAAGGGGAAACGATTGCATCTCACAAAAGGAATTCACTTGGTGTTTGATCGCGCGCGTTTTCCATTGCGACAAGCCGTTTATTTTGATGTTTCGGATGGTAGAATGATTTTCGCTATTCCGCGTGATGGAACCACGTATGTTGGCACAACGGACACGAACTATACCGAAAATACTGAACGACCACACGTGTCCGATTCGGATGTGGACTACGTACTTAATGCGGCCAACGATGCTTTTGATATTGAACCACTTACGCGAGCTGATATTCAATCTACGTGGGCAGGTTTGAGGCCTCTTATCCATGAAGATGGAAAGTCCCCATCAGAGTTATCG
>DMRV01000336.1:0-5664 GCA_003456455.1 Flavobacteriales bacterium | reverse complement strand
GCATTTCGTCAGCTGGAAGCAGAAGAAAAACGACAATTCGCACTATCTAGGTCATCCAGCAGAAAACTTTCTGGTGGGCTGTTTCATAGTTTTAAAGCGTTTGTTTCTGAGGTTGGAGAAACCACTCTTACGGAATTACAGCTTAGTGGCCTTTTCCATAAATACGGTAGTAACGCTTTGGAAATCATTTCTAGTGTTGACCTGAAAAACGAGGACAGAACATTAGCGATATTGCTTGCAGAGATTCGTTATTCTTCGGAAAACGAAATGCTAAATGAACTTTCAGATTTCCTTATTCGCAGAACCGGCCGCTTGTATTTTGAAAAGCCAATTGCGGACAAATACGCTGTGGCTCTAAACACAGAACTAGCCTTGTTGCTAGGCCTAAATGAAACTGAATCCAAAGCTTCGCTTCAAACTTATTTGAAGGAAAGTAAAGACGTCCTTACCTTCACAGAGTAGATGAAAAAACTGGTTCTCATTCGGCACGGAAAATCGAGTTGGGAACATCCTGAGCTGAAAGATTATCACCGCCCGCTGAAACAGCGAGGCGTTAATAACGCTTTCAGTGTGGCTGCCGAGCTCATCAAACTAGGCGTGGAGCCCACTCTTTTTCTTTCGAGCCCCGCGGTGCGAGCGTTAGACACAGCCATTATTATTGCCACGAACATGGCTTATCCGTTGGATAAAATTGCCACCGAAGCCAATATCTATGAAGCATCGGTTCAAGAGCTTTTAGATGTGATTTCTGAAGTTGACAATCAGCACGAAACCATTTTTCTTTTTGGTCATAACCCCGGATTTACCAGTTTGGCGAACAAGTTGCAAGAAGAGCAATTGCTTAATCTTCCTACCTGCGGAGCGGTGGGTGTTGAACTTGAGATGGATGATTGGGCTGAAATCAAGAAAGCATTTGGCAAGCAACTATTTAAACTCATTCCGAAGGAACTTACATGAAATTTGGGGCGATAGATATTGGGTCAAACGCGGTGCGCTTGCTTATTACAAATGTGTTTGAAACCGAAACCGGTCCTGTTTTCAAGAAGTCGTCTTTGGTACGTGTTCCAATTCGTTTGGGAGAAGATGTGTTTATGAATGGTTTCATCAGTGAAGAAAAGCAGCGTAAAATGGTTCAGACTATGGGCGCATTTAAACTGCTTTTAGATGTTCATGGAGTAGTTTCCTATCGCGCTTGCGCTACATCTGCTATGCGGAATGCCACTAATGGTGAAGAGCTTGTTGAGGAGATTTCAGAAAAGTCAGAAATTGATATCGAGATTATTCAGGGTAAGAAAGAAGCGGATATTATTTTCTCCAATCACTTTGAGGAACATTTATTTGGAGACAGAAGTTACCTGTACATTGATGTTGGTGGTGGTAGCACGGAATTGACAATTTTCAGCAATAATAAACCTGTTGCTAGCCGTTCTTTCAGGATTGGAACAATTCGTTTGCTTAACAATAAAGTAGAAGCCGAATACTGGGAGAAACTTTTGAAATGGGTTGAAGAAAACACCAAGGGGCTGGGCAAATTAGACGGTATTGGTTCTGGCGGCAACATCAACAAATTGTATAAAATGGCGGAGGTCACAGGCGGTGAGCCACTTCGGTATAAACAGTTGAAGGAGCTGCACGTTATGCTGCGCGAAATGAGCTACGAAGACCGAGTTATCAAATTAGGGCTGAATGCTGACAGAGCTGATGTGATTGTTCCAGCCTGCGAGATTTTCCGGGCTATTATGAAACGTGCAAAAATCAAAGACATGATTGTTCCTCAATTCGGACTTTCGGACGGAATAACACGCTTGCTTTACGAAGATTACACCACACTTGCTTAAGATGAATCGCATCTCAATTTTCATCGCTCTAATTGCTCTTTCCTTCGCAGAATTACAGGCACAAAATGTTCCAGTCATTGATTTGGACCAACTCGATGCGCGATTGGAAAATGGTGCTGATACAACTTACGTTGTCAATTTTTGGGCAACATGGTGTGGCCCATGTGTAAAGGAGCTTCCATTCTTCGAAACACTGGAATCAAATAATACGGGTGAGAAATTTAAAGTGCTTTTGGTAACGCTTGATTTCGTTGAAAACCTAGAGTCTAAGGTGATTCCGTTTATTGAAAGAAAGGAGATTAAAAGTGAGGTTCTGTTGTTGGATGAAAGCAATCCAAATGAATGGATTCCTCGCGTGAGCGATAAATGGAGTGGAGCTATTCCTGCAACCATTTTCGTCAACACACAAAAAAAGACCCGCCATTTTCATGAAGGGTCTTTTAAAGAAGGTGAGCTTGAAACTAAGCTCAAAGAATTAGGACTCTAGCTTACACGCTTAATAGAGCAACCGATTGCTTTTGTTTCTCCTGGATTAATTGGTTTTCCAGCAACCATTGCCTCCACTGCGTTTTTTAGATAAGGTTCTTTTACGCTGTCTTTCTGCTTCATATTGTCGTCAATAGCACCTTTGTAAGCAAGCTCCATTTTTCCGTTGAACAGAAAAACATCGGGGGTTTTAGTTGCTCCAAAAGCATCTGCCACCACGTGATTTTCATCAACCACATAAGCGTATTTTCCGTAGCCTTTTTCCTTGGCGTGGCCAATCATTTCTTTCATGCTATCGGCACCGTTTCGTTTTGCCTCATTTGAATTTACGAGAACAAAGCCAATATTGTTTTTGGCGCATGCGGCCTCAATTTCATTGTATCTATCTTCCCAACCAATTACATACGGACACGTATTGCAAGAGAAAATAACGCACAACCCGTTCTCTTTAGCCAAATCTGCAAGGGAAGCTTTTTTCCCATCAACTGATTCCATTTTTAAATCAGTTTTTGGAGCCTTGTCTCCAACATTAAGCTGTTCAATATCAGTAAATGAGGTGCTTAGAAATGCTAATAAAACGATGGTAATTGTTTTCATAATCGTGTTTTTTGAGTTTAGTAGGAATGAAGATGAGACTATAAACGTTCTAATTAAGTAAAAAGTTCAGTCCCATGAATGATAGCAATGGCATTTCTCCAATAAACCTTCTGATTGCAGAAGACTTCCATGGTGAGACTGAGGCGCTTCTTAGAGAGTTGTCTGAAGTTGAGTTTAACTTTTCGCATGTAGTGGTTCAGGATGAAGTTGGTTATGAAAAGCAACTTCATGAATTCAAACCAGATGTAATCCTTTCGCCATATAGCCTTCCTGGAACCAATGCTGTCAAACTACTCGGGATAGCTCGAAAAAACGGAGTTACCGCTCCGTTTATACTCCTTGCGTACGACCTTTCTGAAGATATTGCCATTGACTTGCTGGGTGAAGGAATTGAAGATTATATTCTTCGTTCAACCCTGCCGACAATACTATAATTTGGTCAACCGAACTCTTCAAAATCCATGGTGTTGAAAAGCAACCACTTAGCTTTGATTTTATTCGTGGACTGACGCACCCAGAGGACTTACACCTGTTCGATACTGGATTTGCAACACTTGCAAATGGAAAGAACACCGATTTCATTTATAGAGTTGTCACCCCTTCGGGAGAAGTAAAGCACGTACGAGGAGTGGGGAAGATTACCAATCTAGAAATCGTTTGCATGTTTGGGACTGTACAGGACATTACTGAAAGTGTGCTAGCGCAGCAGGAATTAGAGTCCAAAACAGTGCAGCGCGACCTCCTACTTAGTACCGCTAAAATTGGAATATGGCATTGGACCGTTGGTGGCGATAAACTTATTTGGGATGAGCGCTGCGCGAAAATTTTTGATGAATTTGTTCCTAATCTTAAAGCAGAAAGATATTACGAGTTAATCCATCCCAACGACCGAGATTATGTTCAGCAGCAATTGGTAGAGGGGTTAAAAACTGGAGAATATTCAGCGGAGTACCGTCTGGTGAAGAAAGACATAACCATTTTTGTGATTTCGCGAGGGCGCGCAACTCTTGATAAGGAAGGCCGCGCAACACGGATTGACGGAATAATCATCGATGTGACTGACCATCACTTACTGGAAAAAGCGAAAAAAGAGTTAAAAAGACGAGCGTCTAATTAGGTTATACTTCCAGTGAAATTGTAAAACAGCTTGCGAAGCTTTCACCCGCTGGTAACATGATTAAACTGTCTTTCTGCTTAAAGTCAGGGGGTTGATTTGCCATGTCGGCACAACCAATCCACGGTTCAATACACACATAATCAGCTCCAGGAATAGACCAAATTCCTAAATGTGGAAACCCTTCGTAATCTACCTGAAGTCGTTTTCCTCCGTTTTTATGTTGAATCCACACTTGTTTTGACGGGATGTTTTTGAAAACCAGCGCATCTTCCGCAAATAGGTCATAATACAAACCGAAGCTGCTTTCGTTATCTAAAAACGCGCGCGTTTCACCACTGTAAAGACCTTCATCGGTTAATAGATGCCGTTTGAGTGTTTGCGGAGAATCGAATTGAATTTCGTAGTCAGCGTACGCTTCATTTTTATTAAATGGAACGGAAAAAGCTGGGTGTCCGCCTAATTGAAAGCCCATTTCTGCGCTACCCGTATTCACAACCTCAAATGACTGAATGAGTTTTTCTCCAGCCAATTGATATCCAACTCTGAAGGAAAACTCAAATGGAAAATGAACTCGGGTTCTTACGTTACTTTTAAGTTCAAGAACAACACTTTCCTTGGTTTGAGTAATAATAGAAAAGGCTTCGTGCCGTGCAAAACCATGCCTTCCCATTTGGTAGTCTTGGTCATCGACATTTATTTTCCCATCCTTAGACTCTCCAACACAAGGAAATAAAATAGGCGCGTGGCGTGGCCAAAACTTTGGGTCGGCTTCCCAAATGTGTTCAACACCATCTCTTTTGTCCAAAAGCCCTCGTAGCTCTGCGCCCAAAACGCTAATCTTAACGTTGAGGTGGTCATTTTCCAATGTTAAATTTTTCATGGTTTTGAACTTGGTTGAAACAATTATTGACGATTTGCGTTATCCTAATGTTACCTAATTGTTAACAGAAACAATTTTTAGTAACTTTGGTATAACAAAATAAGAAGGATATGAAAGCTGTTGTATTGAGTTTGTTTGTTTTAGCAAGTACATCTTGCATTGCGCAAAATACGGTAAAGACAAATTATGAAGACGGGTCGTTGAAAAGCGAATACGTTGAGAAAGGAGAACTTGTAGCTGTAACCAATTTCTATGAAAGTGGTGAGGTTAAGGAAACTGGTTTTTTCAAGAATGATATCCCTGAAGGGAAGTGGGAAACGTTTTCGAAAGATGGTTCTAAAACAGCAGAGTTGAGCTACGCAAATGGTAAGCGCCACGGTGAATTCCGTGTTTGGGATGAATTTTCTAGTGCTTACATAGAAATGAAGTATGCAAACGGAGAGGTAATTACTGCCAATCGTTATGTGAAGCAAACAGACTTTGCTGCAAAGAATAAGTAAACAGCTTAAATTTTTTGGAAGCCCGTGTGATTCAGTTCACACGGGCTTTTTTATTTTAGGACCTAGAAATCTCGTAAAAAATAAAAAGCCCAACCTAATGGCTGGGCTTTTGCTCCTCCTCTTGGACTCGAACCAAGGACCCTCTGATTAACAGTCAGATTCTCTAACCAACTGAGCTAAGGAGGAAGATGATTTTCCTTATTTTTAAAAGGGCTGCAATATTACTGCAGAACTATCAATCTCGCA
>DMRV01000287.1 GCA_003456455.1 Flavobacteriales bacterium | reverse complement strand
ATCACTCTTGGAACGAGAATCTGTTGATGTAATGTTCTTTCCAAATGTAAGCGAAGTATACCCCGACTCGAAAACACCTTCATATGAAATGGACGGGCTGGATAAAGGAATGGAGGGAGCCAACCGACCTGGTCATTTTAATGGCGTTGTTCAGGTTGTAAGCCGTCTTTTTGACCTTACAAAACCAAGCAAAGCCTACTTTGGAGAAAAGGACTTCCAGCAGCTGGCAATCATAAAGCACATGACCCATAAACTTGGATACTCGATTAACATAATTGGCTGTCCAACCTTGAGAGAAGACGATGGTCTAGCGCTGAGCTCAAGAAACATTCGGTTAACAACACAGGGCAGAATCACCGCCAACCAAATAAGCACAGCGCTTGTGTTGGCAAAAACACATTTATCGCAAGGGAAAACGCTAGCAGACACAAACAAAAAAGTCAACGACCGACTATGCGCGTTTACAGATATAAAACTAGAATACCTCGAACTTGTAAATCCGACCACACTAAAGCCAACTTCGGATGAAGACCCAGCTATTCAGGCGTGTATTGCCGCTTGGGTTGATGGGGTTCGTTTGATAGACAATATGAGAGTAAAATGATTATTACTTTTGCGCAATCATGCAGATTCAGGTTTTAAAGAGTAAAATTCATCGCGTTACGGTTACCGAAGCCGACCTCAATTACATAGGCAGTATTACCATCGATCCAAACTTGATGGAAGCTGCTAATATGATTGAAGGCGAGAAGGTTCAAATTGTGAACATCAATAATGGTGAGCGTATAGAAACGTATATCATTACAGGAGAGCGAGACTCAGGAGAAATTTGCTTGAATGGCCCTGCGGCCAGGCGGGTTGCCGTTGGAGACGTGGTAATCATAATTTCTTATGCTACTATGGATTTTGAAGATGCTAAAACCTTCAAGCCGACCCTCGTTTTCCCAAAAACGGAAACGAACTCACTCGTTTAATACACTGCATTGAAAGGGAAACTACTCAGTATCCTCAAGGTTGTAATCCCTTTGGGAATTGGGATATACGTGGTTTGGTACCAGTTTAACCAACTCACGGACGAGCAACTAAATCAAATCAAAGATTCTTTCGCCAAAGCTGACTATTTCTGGGTTTTGATAAGCGTTGCTTGCGGTGTACTGAGTCACATTAGCCGTGCCTACAGGTGGAGATTTCTTCTGGAGCCGTTGGGGTATAAAACCAGTTTCATCAACAATCTATTTGGCGTGATGATAGGTTATGTAGCCAATATCGTCCTTCCTAGACTTGGAGAGGTTTGGCGATGCATCATGGTTTCGCGGTATGAAAAAGTGTCGTTCGAGAAGCTTTTTGGAACGGTGGTGGCAGAACGCGTGGCAGACCTAATTGTGCTGTTAATCATTGTAGTGACAGTTGCTATTATGCAAATTTCCAGATTAAAAGACACGTTTTCGGAAATGCTGAGCGGGTTTTTGGAAACCAATTCAATCGCCTCATTGGCACTTAAGGGCGGCATTTTAATCTTAATGGCAATTGTTGGTTCGTTTGTTGGATGGCGTATTCTAACTCGGTCGCAAAACACATTGATGATTAAAGTTCGCGGATTGATTCAGGGACTTATTGAAGGGGTTCTTTCTATCGTAAGGATGAAGAAAAAGTGGGCCTTTCTTGCCCACACAGCCTTTATTTGGTTAATGTATTTAGCCATGTTTTACGCACCCTTTTTTGCTCTTGCAGAAACGAGCGATGCATCAATTTCTGCGGTTCTTGCCTCGTTTGTAATGGCGAGCTTCTCAATTATTTTGGTACAAGGTGGCATTGGAGTTTATCCTGTTGCGGTAGCGCAAACCTTAACTCTTTATGGCATCGGTTATGAAACTGGTTTTGCCATGGGCTGGATAATCTGGGTGGCGCAAACAACAATGATTGTGACATTTGGCGTGGCTTCGCTTATCATGATGCCTATTATCAATGCACGAACAGAAACTTCGGAATAAAATCAAGTCAGTATATTTACGTGTATCAATTCGCTTTTAAAATGAACTCTTCAATTGTAAAATCGGCTCTTTTATTTGTAATCCCACTGCTTTTGTTTTCGTCTTGTGCCCAGACTGAAATTTCCAAATTAGATGGAAACTGGAGGCTATTTTGGATTAATGACTTATCCGACCCAGATGTTTACATATGGCAATTTGCAGACGGTGAATTAACCATCATTCAGTTTGAACCTGACAATCCTAATGGGGCAACGGTTGCAGGAAGAGCGCAGTATGAAACGTCCTCGGAATTTCTAGCTGCTCGCGTTTCTATTTCTGGTCACGTGCAGTCCGCCTCTGCTGGCTCCGTAAACTCAATGATTTCTAATGGTGTTTGGACGATTGATAAAATCAATGGAGAAGTGCTTAGGCTTTCCACCACGGACCAACCTGGAAGCGGTGGTAGTTACATCATAAGAGAATTTACCCGAGAGAACTAATTCCCCATCTTTGTCCGTGAATGGCAAAGGTCAAAACCAATTTTTTCTGTCAGAATTGTGGAAACTCCTCTCCTAAATGGGAAGGGAAATGTTCTGCATGTAATGAATGGAACACCTACGTAGAAGAGGTTGTTTCTGGAAAATCTGCTACAGAAAAACCGAAAATCGGAAGTTCAGGAAAGCAGTACGAAATTCGGTCAATTACTGAAATTGAAGCGAATCCTGAAGAACGCTACCCAACTCCAGACAAAGAATTTGACCGCGTTCTAGGTGGTGGCTTAGTTCCTGGTTCGCTAACATTGATTGGTGGTGAACCCGGCATCGGAAAATCGACTTTGCTGCTTCAATTGGCTTTGAATTGGCCCAATAAGAAAATCCTGTACATATCTGGGGAAGAAAGTGAAGGACAAATTAAAATGCGCGCAGAACGCATCGGCATTCGAAATTCAGAGTGCTATATCCTTACCGAAACTTCAACGCTCAAGCTTTTCAAGCAGATAAAGAAACTTCAACCAGATATAATAATTGTCGATTCCGTTCAAACCATTTACTCCGAGTTAATTGAATCTACTCCTGGCAGCGTTTCTCAAATACGTGAATGTACCGGGGAGTTTCTTCGTTTCGCTAAGGAAACGGATACTCCAGTAATTCTGGTTGGTCACATAACTAAAGATGGAGCTATTGCTGGCCCAAAAATTTTGGAACACATGGTTGATACCGTTCTTCAGTTTGAAGGAGATAGACATCATTTGTACAGAATAGTGCGAGCAGTAAAGAATCGGTTTGGTTCTACGCCTGAGCTAGGTATCTATGAAATGAAATCTACAGGACTTGAAGCTGTTTCTGACCCCAGTCGAATCTTGGTTCCTAATAGAGAAGAAGCTTTAAGCGGAGTTGCCATTTCAGCAACTTTGGAAGGCATTCGCCCAATGCTAATAGAAACGCAAGCTTTGGTGAGTTCTGCCGTTTATGGAACCCCTCAACGTTCGGCAACGGGTTTTGATTTACGAAGACTAAACATGCTCTTAGCTGTACTTGAAAAGCGCTGCGGATTTAACCTAGGTTCCAAAGATGTTTTCCTAAATATTACTGGCGGATTAAAGGTCGATGACCCTGCCTTAGATCTTGGTGTAATCTGCGCCATTCTCTCTTCCAATGCCGACCTTCCAATTCAGCCAGACAACTGTTTTGCGGCAGAAGTTGGTCTTAGCGGAGAAATCCGTCCAATAAATCGTATTGAACAGCGCATTGAAGAAGCCGCCAAAATGGGAATGAAACGTGTTTTCATTTCTAAACGAAATGCGGACGCCAACGTAATGAAAACCGAAGGAATAGAGGTTGTACCTGTTGCCAAGGTTACAGACGTTTTTGCCCACCTTTTCGGTTAACAAACATTTAACAAAGTCGGGTTGTGTGGTTCTGTGCGAAATCTACTTTTGTGCGCCATTTTAAAAAGCGCAACCATGCATTTGAATTTCAAAGAAATAGTAACAGCTACAATGATTTTGTTTGCTGTAATTGATATTGTAGGAAGTGTTCCAATTATTATTGACCTGAGACAGAAAAATGGTCATCTCCGTTCCGGATTGGCAAGCCTTGTGGCACTAGGCTTAATGGTTGTATTCCTGTTCCTCGGAAAAAGCATGCTGAATCTAATTGGAATTGGCGTGAGTGATTTCGCCATCGCGGGTTCTCTCGTTATCTTCTTCATTGCCTTAGAAATGATTCTTGGAATTCAACTTTACAAGGAAGACGAAAACCCTTCAACAGCTTCAGTCGTTCCATTAGCTTTCCCCCTTATTGCTGGTGCAGGAACTTTGACTACACTGCTTTCACTTCGCGCAGAATATCAGGTAGTAAATATCCTTGTCGCCATTTTCATCAATATCGCTTTAGTTTACCTAGTACTTAAAACAACTCATCGTATTGAGCGTTTCTTAGGTGCAGGAGGAATAAACGTTCTCCGAAAAGTATTCGGGGTAATTCTATTAGCAATTGCGGTTAAACTATTTAGGACAAACCTTGGAGTTTGAGTTTCGTATCTTTGAACCGTGCAAGTAATTAAAAGCATAGCATCATTTCTTTTAGCCTCGCTGGTTTTGCTAAGCAGTATGGGTTTTTATGTAGACCATATGGTTTGCGGAATGAGCGGTGAGCACAAGTTGGCAATCAACAAATCAATTGATAGTTGTTCAGACAGTTGCCAGCGTTCAGATGAAGATGCCGTAAAACGAACTTGCTGCGATTATGATTCATTCTATTTCAAGGACGATATTCCAGCAACTGCAACTGAAACAAAGACCGAACGAATAGCTTCAGCCTTTGCTTTTGTTCCTCTTAATGAGGTATTTACAAAACTCAATTGTGTCGAAATTTGCATCTTTTATCTAACGGAAGAACCTGATATTCTACCATCCGTAGAACGGCATATTTTACTCGAAACCTTCCTAATCTGATACCACAGTTTTGATTGCTCCCACACCTTGGAGCACGCTTTTTCAATCATCAAAACTGTAATCATGAAAAAATTAATTCTGCTTGTAGCAATACAAGCGCTCATAATATTAAACGTTCGCGGGCAATCGCTCCACGGACATGTCCATGAAGAGGGCGAAGCCGGACACACTCCATTAATAGGTGCTAGCGTATTTTGGCTGGGTACAACGACAGGTTCGGCAGCTGATGTCAATGGCGAATTCAGCATACCAGAACCGAAAGAATTCCCCGCCAAATTGGTAGTGAGTTTCGTGGGCTATCAATCAGACACCATTGTTGTAAAGAACGCAACAAAGGAGGTTGAAATTCACCTTCAAAAATCCGTTCAACTAGGCGAAGTAACTGTTTCGGAAAGGAAAGAAGGTTCTGCATTTAAGTTGCTAGACCCTATTATTTCGGAGTCGATAAATAGCAAAGAGCTACAAAAAGCGGCCTGCTGTAATCTGTCTGAAAGCTTTGAAACAAACGCTTCTGTTGATGTAGTTTTTACTGATGCTGTTTCGGGCGCTAAGAAGATTCAGATGCTTGGATTGGATGGCGTTTACACTCAGATTCAAGCAGAAAACGTCCCTCTTATCCGTGGGCTTTCATCCAATTACGGAATGGGTTTCGTTCCAGGAACTTGGATTGAATCCATTCAAATCATCAAAGGTCCGGGATCAGTTTCTAACGGATATGAGAGTATGGTTGGTCAGATTAATCTGGAGTATTTCAAACCGGACCAGGCTGAAAAATTATTTGTGAATGTATACGGAAACGTAGGAGGAAGATTGGAAGCAAACATTCAATCTGGGTACGTTTTCAACGAAAAAGTTGGCATGAATATCAACGCACATGCAAGCACTGTTCTCCGCGAAAACGACATGAACAAGGACGGTTTTCTCGATATTCCACGTTCACAGCAATACAATCTGCTCAATCGTTGGAAATTCACGGGCAAAAACATAGTTGCGCAAATTGTGCTACACGGATTATATGACAATAAAATTGGCGGACAGCTCGGCTTCAAGCCGGTTAATGGCATCGAAACAACGCTTCCGTTTGGTATTGAAATCACAAATCGTTTGGCGAACATTCACACTAAAACAGGTTATGTTGTTCCAACAGTTGACGATATGAGCGTTGCGATAATCACCAATTGGCGATATCATGACCAGCATTCCTATTTCGGACTGAAGACCTACGATGGTATTCAGAAAACGGCCAATGCGAATTTAATTTTCCTGAAAGGCTGGAAATCGGATAAACACACCTTGAAAGCGGGAGCATCATTTAATTACGACAACTATGATGAGGCTTATAACGACAGTGCTTTCAACCGTGAGGAAATTGTGCCTGGCGTTTATGCCGAATACACGTTCCGCGTTAAGGAGAAGTTCTCTGCCGTGGCTGGATTTAGAACCGATTACAACTCCAAATATGGTTGGTTTTATACTCCAAGGTTGCACTTGAAATACAATCCAACGGACAAAACCGTGTTGCGATTGACAGGTGGAAGAGGCTACAGAACAACCAATGTATTTGCCGAAAGCAGTACACTTTTGGCGAGTTCACGCCAAGTGAATATCCTTGAAAACCTAAACCCCGAAGTTTCTTGGAACTACGGTTTCAGCGCATCACATCAATTTAAAGTTCTAGGTCGTCCAGCATCGGTTTACGTCAGTTTCTACCGAACCGATTTTGAAAATCAAGTAATCCTTGACCTTGATGCTGGCGCTCAAACCGTAAACGTCTACAATCTGAAAGGCCGTTCGTATTCAAATGCTTTTCAGGCGGACGTTACTTACGAGCCCATAAAGCGATTTGAGGTGAAAGTGGCCTACAAATGGAATGACGTGTGGGCAAATACAAACGGACAATTGCAACGCAGAATGCTGACGAAGCAGCATAAATTCCTGACCACGTTGAGTTACGCCACAAACTTCAACAAGTGGCAGTTTGATCTGAATGCAACCGTAAATGGTCCAGCGCGAATTCCGTCAACGGCATCTAACCCTGAAAAATACCGTTTGGATGAAAGGTCGCCTTGGTACCCGATGCTAAGTTTGCAGATTACCAAACGATTCAAGTGGTTCGACCTTTACGTTGGTGCAGAAAACCTGACCAATTTCCGACAGAAAAACCCCATTATTGCAGCTGATGACCCTTATGGCCCATTCTTTGATGCTTCATTGGTCTGGGGAGGTGCAATGGGAATTAATCCATATTTGGGATTCCGATACAAATTGAAATAGATATTGGCTTGCCATTGCAAGCCCATACATTAAACATTGAAAAAATGAGAACTACACTTTTAATATTATTTGCTACTCTCTCAATGAACGTAGCATTCGCACAGAAATCCATCGAAACTGTGGATATTCAAACATCTGCCGTGTGCGATATGTGTAAGGAAACCATTGAAAAGCAGCTGGCATTCACAAAGGGAGTGACGGCCGCTGAGTTAGATGTACAAACCGCTATTGTAACAGTTAGTTACAAGACGAACCGAACCACTATTGAAGACATTCGGTTATCAATAAACGAAGTCGGTTATGATGCCGATGATAGCAAAGCCGCGGAAGAAGCCTATGAAGACTTGCATCATTGTTGTAAAAAAGATGTGCATTAGGCGATAAACTAGAGGGGCGTTCAGGGCAACAGCCCCCCCTTTTTCAATAGACTTGTTATTTTCTGATATGCAAGTCGCGCTGCGGGAATGGTATAGTAATATCGTTTTCTCGGAAGGCTTTATCAATACTAAATCTGATTTCGCTCTTCAC
>DMRV01000403.1 GCA_003456455.1 Flavobacteriales bacterium | reverse complement strand
CCTTTTTTATATCAACTATTTGAGAGGGATTATTTCCCAGCTTCATATCTTTTAGAAACCTCATCCCAGTTAATTACATTAAAAAATGCAGAGATGTAATCTGGTCTTCTGTTTTGGTAGTTCAGGTAGTACGCATGCTCCCAAACGTCCAATCCAAGAATTGGTGTTCCACCACATCCAATACCTGGCATAAGTGGATTGTCTTGATTTGCACTGCTGCAAACTTCAACTGCTCCGCCTTCTTTTACGCAAAGCCAAGCCCAACCAGAACCGAAACGAGTTGCTGCAGCCTTACTGAAAGCATCTTTAAATTCGTCAAACGAACCGCAAGCCGCATTAATAGCTTCAGCCAACGCACCAGAAGGTTCACCGCCTCCGTTTGGAGACATTACTTGCCAGAAGAGATCGTGATTGTAAAACCCACCACCGTTATTTCTCACTGCTCCGTTATCAAATCCAGCAACAACAATTTCTTCAATCGACTTTCCTTCAAGGTCTGTTCCTGCAATCGCGTTATTCAAGTTGTTTGTGTATCCCTGATGATGTTTTGAATGATGAATCTCCATCGTTCTTGCATCAATATGTGGTTCCAAAGCATCATATGCGTATGGAAGTTTAGGTAATTCAAAAGCCATTATTTATACTTTTTTTAAGGTTAATGTTTCGATGTCCGCAAATATAACAATCGGACTTTGGGCTTGTTCTTTCAATCGTAAAATGAGTGTAACCAATCGGTTACTTTTGTAATCCCAAATCAAAATAATATGTACGGAGAATTACAAGGGTTTCTAGCCGAAGAATTGAAGTCAATTGAAGAAGCCGGGCTTTATAAGAGAGAACGCATTATTACAACTCCGCAAGGAGCAGAAGTACAGGTAAGCACAGGACAAGATGTAGTTATTATGTGTGCCAATAATTACCTCGGTCTTTCTTCACACCCTGAAGTAATTAAAGGAGCGAAAGACACGTTAGATTCTCATGGTTTTGGCATGTCATCGGTGCGTTTTATCTGCGGAACGCAAGACATTCATAAAGGCCTAGAAGAAAAGATTTCCAATTTCCTTGGGATGGAAGACACCATACTATATGCTGCTTGTTTTGATGCAAACGGTGGTGTATTTGAGCCGTTATTTTCTGCCGATGATGCCATAATTAGCGATGAGCTGAATCATGCTTCCATTATAGATGGTGTGCGCTTGTGTAAAGCTGCTCGTTATCGTTACAAACACAGTAATATGGCCGATTTGGAAGAACAATTAAAAGCATCTCAGGCTCAGCGACATAGAATTATCGTTACTGACGGGGTCTTTTCTATGGATGGTGATATCGCTAAACTGGATAAGATTTGTGATCTAGCAGATAAGTACAATGCATTGGTAATGGTTGATGACTGTCATGCAACTGGTTTTATAGGAAAGACCGGTCGTGGAACACACGAGTATAATAGTGTAATGGGGCGTGTTGATATTATTACTAGCACATTAGGAAAAGCACTTGGTGGTGCAATGGGCGGTTTTACTTCTGGAAAGAAAGAAGTAATTGAAATGCTTCGTCAACGATCAAGGCCTTATCTTTTCTCTAATTCTTTGGCGCCTTCAATTGTTGGAGCAGCAAGTAAGGTTTTCGATTTACTTGGTTCGTCAACCGAGCTTCGCGATAAGCTGGAGACAAACACCAAATACTTTAAAGAAGGTGTGCAAAAAGCAGGCTTCGATTTGAAAGATGGCGACAGTCCGATTGTGCCAATTATGCTTTATGATGCGAAACTTGCGCAGCAGTTTGCCGATAAACTTCTTGAAAAAGAAATTTATGCCATTGGTTTTTTCTACCCCGTTGTAGGGAAGGGACAAGCTCGAATTCGAGTTCAAATATCCGCTGCACACAGCTTAAAACACCTCGACAAGGCCATTGAGGCGTTTACCTCAGTTGGTAAAGAACTTGGGGTGTTGAAATGAATTATCGACAAACCATTGTTGATTCAATAAAATAGTAATATCTTTGCACCCCCAAATTTGGGGAGGAGTGCAAACTCTTTTGATGAACTGAAAACAATATTGAAGTGAACGCACCAAGCTTTAAAACCGTTTCTGCCAATAAGAACACCGTCAATAAGGAATGGGTTCTTATCGATGCTGAGGGACAAACCCTTGGTAGATTGGCATCTACGATTGCGTACAGACTACGCGGAAAAAATAAAGTAAACTTTACTCCACATGTCGATTGTGGCGATAACGTAATCGTTATCAATGCGGAGAAAGTTGAGCTTTCTGGAAACAAAAGAGACACTAAAAAGTACATGCACCACACAGGTTTTCCTGGGGGTCAGCGTTTAAGAAGCGTAGATCAGGTTTTGGCAAAGGACCCAACGGGTTTGGTGACAAAAGCTGTTCGAGGAATGCTTCCTAAAAGTAAATTGGGAAGAGCGCTCTTCAAAAACATGTTTGCTTATGCTGGAACAGAACATCCGCATGAAGCTCAGAAGCCACAAACTATTTCACTTAACTGATTATCCTAGATAGATGGAAGTAATCAACACATTAGGAAGAAGAAAAACTGCAGTTGCTCGCGTTTACGTGAAAGCAGGTAAAGGTGCAATTGTAATTAACGGTAAGGACGCTAAGGAGTATTTCCCAACGTCATTGCTTCAAGATACAATCAGAAGGCCATTCAATGTTTTAGAGGTTGATGGTAAGTATGATGTTAAAGCTAGTATCAGCGGTGGAGGAATAACAGGTCAGGCCGAAGCGCTTTCGCTTGCTATTGCAAGAGCATTGGTGAAAGAGGATGAGACTGTGAAGCCTGCTTTGAAGAAACTCGGATTGATGACGCGTGACCCAAGAATGGTGGAACGTAAGAAATTCGGTCAGAAGAAAGCAAGGAAGAAATTCCAGTTCAGCAAGCGTTAATCAATCGGTTAAAAGATTTTTCAAAACAATACTATTTCAATGGCTCAACCTACAGTACAGGAAATGCTAGAATCAGGTGTTCATTTCGGACACCTAAAGAGAAAATGGAATCCAGCAATGGCTCCATACATCTTCATGGAGAAGAACGGTACGCACATTATCGACCTTAACAAGACATCGGCCAAATTGGACGAAGCTTGTAAAGCGATTCAAGCGATGGCTCGTTCTGGTAAGAAGGTTCTTTTTGTTGCTACTAAGAAGCAAGCACAAGGAATCATCGCTCGTGAAGCAAGTCGTGTAAACATGCCTTACGTTACCGAAAGATGGCCAGGAGGAATGCTTACAAACTTTGCAACTATCCGTAAAGCCATCAAGAAGATGGGAACTATTGATAGAATGGAGGCTGATGGAACGTGGGCTACAATGTCAAAGCGTGAGCGATTGATGATTACTCGTCAGCGTGCAAAACTTGAAAGAGACCTTGGTTCTATCCAAGACCTTACTCGTCTTCCATCTGCAATTTTTATTGTTGATGTAATTAAGGAGCACATTGCCGTAAACGAAGCACACCGATTGAATATTCCAACGTTTGCGATGGTTGATACCAATGCAAATCCGAAGGATGTTGATTTTGCAATCCCATCAAATGATGATGCAGCAAAATCGATTGAGCTTATCGTTAAGGCGATGACTGACGCTGTTGCAGCAGGTCTTGCTGAAAGAAAAGCAGGGAAAGACAAAGAAGTTGAAGCAAAGGAAGAAGCTAAAAAGGAAGTTGTAGCTAAGAAAGAAGCTACAAAAGAAGTTGCAGCTCCTGAAGCATCAGCCGAAGAGAAAAAAGAAGCCTAATATTATACGAAAGTGGAAGCTACAGTGAAGATTACTGCCGCTCAGGTAAATGAGCTAAGAAAGAAGACAGGTGCAGGAATGATGGATTGCAAGAAAGCCTTAGTTGAGGCTGCAGGCGATTTCGATGCTGCAATTGACCTACTAAGAAAGCAAGGACAGAAAGTTGCTGCAAAGCGTTCTGACCGTGATGCTGCTGAGGGAATGGTTCTTGGAAAAGTAAACGGAAATAAAGCCGTTTTACTTAACCTAAGCTGCGAAACTGATTTTGTTGCGAAGACTGATGATTTCATTGGTTTTGCAAACGGATTGCTTGATCTCGCTTTTGAGAATAACCTTTCAAGTGCTGAGGCGTTGGTTGCTGCTACTTATAATGGCACTCCAGTTTCTGAAGCTATTATTGAACTTACAGGTAAAACTGGTGAGAAGATTGCAGTTTCTGGGCTTGAAGTTATTGAAGCTGAAACAGTTGTTGCTTACAACCACCCTGGAAACAGAGTTGGAACAATTGTAGGTTTGAACAAAGCTGGTTTTGAAGAATTGGGACGTGATGTAGCGATGCAAGCTGCAGCAATGGCACCAGTTGCTTTGAACAAAGAGGCAGTTTCAGACGAGGTTATTGCTAAAGAAATTGAAATAGGAAAAGAATTAGCCATCCAAGAAGGGAAACCTGAGGCTATGGCCGAGAAAATTGCTCAAGGACGTTTGGGTAAGTTCTTCAAGGAAAACACTTTGATGGAGCAAGCTTTCATTAAAGACAATAAGCAAAGTGTTGCTAACTACCTTAAAGGTGCGGACCCAGAGTTAACGGTTACCGATTTCAAGCGGTTTTCGCTTGGTAGTTAATAAAGAAATTAAAAAGAGGATTTAAATCCTCTTTTTTTTTGCCCTAAAAAGTTTAAAATCGCACCATGGATGTGAAGTACAAAAGAGTTCTCCTAAAGCTCAGCGGAGAATCGCTGATGGGAAACAAACAATTTGGAATTGACCACGATAGACTGGGGCAGTATGCTCAAGAAATCAAAGAGATAGCTAGTTCAGGTGTTGAGGTTGCCATTGTAATTGGTGGAGGAAACATTTTTCGCGGTATTCAGGCTGCTGAAGGCGGCATGGATCGTGTGCAAGGCGATTACATGGGAATGCTTGCCACGATGATAAACAGCATGGCGTTACAGTCTTCTCTTGAGAACCTCAAGGTTAAGACACGTTTGATGTCGGCCATTAAGATGGACGAGATTGCGGAGCCATTCATTCGTAGAAGGGCTGTTCGTCACTTAGAAAGAGGCCGAGTGGTAATTTTCGGTGCTGGAACAGGAAACCCATACTTCACAACCGACTCAGCAGCTTCCCTTCGTGCCATTGAGGTAGAAGCCGAAGTGATTCTAAAAGGAACACGTGTGGACGGTATTTATACTGCGGATCCCGAGAAGGACAGCTCAGCGGAGAAGTTCGAGACTATCAGCTTCAGTGAAGTATATGATAGAGGTTTGAACGTGATGGATATGACTGCTTTCACCCTCTGTAAGGAGAATAATTTGCCAATTATCGTGTTCAATATGGACGAAGGTGGGAACCTTGCTCGTATTATATCGGGCGAAACTGTTGGGACGTTGGTAGAAGGTTAGTCTCGTTTTACTATTTTTCGCACAAATTTCTATCATGGAAGAAGATTTACAATTCATTTTTGACTCTGCAAAAGAGGGAATGGAAAGCGCCATGGAGCGCTTGGAACATGAACTTGCGCGTATCCGTGCCGGAAAGGCAAGTCCGGCTATGCTAACAAGCGTGCAGGTTGAATATTACGGCTCTAATGTACCGTTGAAGAATGTAGCGAACGTAAATACCCCTGATTCAAAAACGTTGATGATTCAGCCATTTGAGAAAGGGATTCTCGAAGAGATTGAAAAAGGAATTATGCGTGCAAACCTTGGGTTTAATCCAGGTAACGATGGTAAGGTGGTACGTATTTCTATTCCGCCATTGACTGAGGAACGAAGACGTGACCTTGTGAAACAAGCGAAAGCTGTTGCCGAGCAAGGAAAAGTATCTATTCGTAACGCGCGAAAAGATGCTAACGATGAAATCAAGGCATTACAGAAAGATGGGTTATCAGAAGATCGAGCAAAATCCGCAGAAGCAGAAGTTCAAGATATGACTACCGATTTTTCGAATAAGGTTGATACTCTAGTATCTGCGAAGGAAGTAGACATCATGACCATTTAACAGTCAAGACTTAAAATTTATGAGAGCCCTGTGTCGATTGACATGGGGCTTTTTGTTTTTAAATTCATCCCATGCTTGAAACCGTATGGAAATATTCTGAACTGGCCGAACCGGCACAGGTAAGTGAATTGTGCGAACAACTGGGCGTTAAGGGAGATGTAGCGCAACTGCTCATAAATCGCGGCATTTCCGATTTCGATGAAGCGAAGGGTTTTTTTAGACCATCTTTTGAAGAT
>DMRV01000397.1 GCA_003456455.1 Flavobacteriales bacterium | reverse complement strand
GGCTGGAACGAATATTGGGAATGCCGCTAGCACCCCAAATTCGACGGGAATTTGGGCGCAAACCACCAGAACTTTTACCGTCCCGGCCTCCGGAAGCGCAACCATAAATCTAGTGACCACAAGTGCGGCGCTGTCTGGTAATGATTTTGGTGTGGATGATATTTCATTTCAATACGATTGTGAGTCCTACGATACGGTATGGATTGCACCCAAGAGTGATGCACAAATACTGATAGATTCTACCTCGCTTTTTGCTTGTGATAGCCTGTGCTTTACCCTGGACAATGCATTAGATTCTCTGGGGTTATTGAGCTACCAATGGGTGTTGAGTGATGGTACGATAGATACCTCATCGACCTTTACACATTGTTTGTTGGATTCGGGTAATTTCAGTGGGTACTTGCTTACTTCTTCTAGTGAAGGCTGTACAGATAGTGTGGCCTTGCCATCGATGCGTGTGGGGTATACCAGAAAATTGGATAGTTTGGTGATTGCATCGAATGAAAAGTATTATTTAAACGGCACTTGGGTTTTGGACCCATCTGCAGTGATTGGATTAGGAGCTCATTTTGAAGTTTATCCGGGTTCCCAAGGATTTGATAGTTTATACATTTCTTACGGAGGCAGTGGATTGAGTGAGCCAAGTATACAACCAAATCAAGCCGCCCATGGATGGAGTCCAGTGGCGCTTTTATTCGAACCGCAAACCATTTGCGCCTACCTATACACTGCGGACGGATGTGTGGATTCGCTATGCCAACAGATTGCTTTTTATCCAACGGTAGTGGTACCGAATTTTTTCACTCCTAATGGAGATATGGTAAATGATGTCTTGGAGATTCAGTCGACAAATGCGGATCGCTTAGTCCAGCGTGTGTATAACCGGTGGGGCCAATTGGTATTTGAAACGGAACGTCCCGATATCTTCTGGGATGGAAAAGTCGAAGGAAAACCTGCAGCGGCAGGTGTCTATTTCTTGGAGTTAGAAGCCTCAAACCTATACACTACGGGTCAGCCGATACTGCAACGAAAGGCCATACATTTGATGAAGTAGAGGCCTACACGAATAAACATCGCATGAAATCTAAACTGCTTAACATTATCACCTCCGCCATCATTGTACTTGCGCTATTATCGTTTTATGGATGGAGTGTTAGAACACATGGAACCCCAGGGAAAGCTCAGGGTTTATGGGGCAATTTCTTAGTGACACTAACATCTTTTCCAGATTTAGTGACCCGCGCCGCCGAGGAAGTGGAAAAACTTCCGGGGACCTTTGTACCTACACATCCCGATTTTGAGCCTATAAATAGGTTGGATTACGATCTAAACGTACTGGTTACCTATACAAATGAAGCCGGCAATAGAGCGGTAGAGGTTCGCAACCTAAGGACACAATCCATTGAAAAGTCTTGGGAAGTCAAAGGCGGATTGAAGCCACACCATCGTGTGATGCATCCACTTTTGCTCTCTAATGATCGTGTTGTGTATGCGACGAACGGATACGGTGGTATTTATTGTATGAATGATAAGGGTGAGCAGCTTTGGCATCAATCCGAAATTGGCCACCATCATTCGATGAATAAGGGGTTGGGCGAATCTATGTGGGTTTGCGCTTATGATTTATCAGAATCTTCGCATCCTTCTAACGGAGTGGCTTACGAGATGGGAGGGGTGCAATACCAATTTTTAGACAATTACATCGTTCAACTCGATACAGAGTCAGGAACACTACTCTTTAAACGTTCAATGGCGGAATTGCTTCTGGACAAAGGTTTAGAGCATTTGATCATTAAGAGTGTAGTAGTAGACGATCCTATACATTTAAACGATGTACAGCCTGTTTTAGAATCCAGCGAATACATGCTCGCAGGTGACGTGTTTTTAAGCTTTAGAACCTCTTCTGTTCTGCTTCATTACAGGCCGTCAAACGATAGCATCATTCGTGTGATTGAAGGTCCGTTTACCAGTCAACACGATGTGGATATTATCGATGGAAAAACCATTGCATTTTTTAACAATAATGCTCCGACAAAAAGATTTAAAGAGGATGGAGGTCGTGGTCAAGAAACACAGTTGCTAAAATATCCTTCGTTTTCATCACACATAAGTTATTATGATCTTTCTACCCGGACCTTCAGTACGCCTAATAAAGAGGTTTACGCTCAACATGGGGTGTATTCATTTACCGAAGGTTTGTTTGAGGAATTACCTAACGGTGACGTCTTTATCGAAGAGCAAAACCCTAGTCTTATTTGGGTGTTCAGACAAGACAGCTTGATGTTTAAAGGAATATTGCCTTCACATCATGAAGGACACCACCATTTACTGAATTGGAGCCGACCAGTGGACTAAAAAAAGAAAACCCCTCTAAAGCCAAGGCTAGAGGGGTTTATCGATCTCTTGAATAGGTTATAGTGTGATGCTGTAGTATCCCGCTTTTTGCTTTTCAAAACCGTATTGAATACCGTTTGGAACGACGGTAACTCCTTCAGGAAGTCCAGCAGGATCTACTTCGAACTTCTTTAATGAGAAGCCGCAAGCTATTACATTGACATTGTTGGCATTTAAAATCTCCATGAATGGATCCATGACCTCTGGTGTGACCATGTCTTGAACAGACTTACCGCAGATGATGACATTGAATTCTCCAAAGGCACTAGAATCGGCAACAGCTAATTCACCTGCAGCTTTTGCAATTGCCTTGAGTTGTTGAACGTTTCGGTTCAATACGAAATAGTTTTGCGGAGTAACGGCAGATTCTTCAACGTTGTCTGCTGTCGATTGTGGTGCGCAACTGCTCAGTAAGCCAGTTGCTAATACGAGGGATAGAAGTAATTTTTTCATTGTTTGAAATTTAGTGGAAATGATAATCGGTTCCAGGTAATTGTGAAAGTACGTTGTCACCTAAATCCAAAGCTTTTGCGCGGCCATCTCTTACCGGAGCGATGGTATCCACGTGAGCCAGGTATTCTTCAATAAGATCATGTATAGTGTAGTCCATAACCACAGTTTCCACCGTATTTGGCATTCTACAAAGCATGTGTAGCGGCTCGCCTTCCCGACGACAAGCGGACATTTTATAAAGTTTGTCCATTTCTATGGGTGCTCCACCAACTAAAATGTCCTGTACGCGTTCACCTTTTGCGGCACTGGCATTAAAAGTGAGTTCCATACCGGAGAAACGTACTACCCAACCGCCAAAACGTTCAGAAGCTTTTTCTGCAAATACATTGTGTAGTTCTTTTTCGAGCCAATCTTTGATTTGTTGACCACTGGCTTTACCAATCTTTACTTTTTCGTTTACCGGAAGCATATTCCAGATATCACCTCGAGTAATTGGCGCAACGCCAGCCTCACCAGGGTTTATAGGTGGCGAGAAGCGGAATCCATTAGAAAGGGCAATATCTACATCGTTCTTCCAGAATGCTGCATCAGTAATAAAGTTATCCATTGGGTTTTCGACCACAAAGTATCGGTACAGTGGGGTAGTGGTGTATCCTAGGACATCATTGATGTCCTCGTTGTAGGGTGCCAATTCATTTTCGATTACCCGCGCAACAGTCTCATCTGCGGGGTATATGTTCGGATCAACTTCTACTAAGTCATATTCCTCCTTAATGATTTCTCCATTTTGAACGGTGAGAACCATCTTTCCTACAAAAGAAGCAAATGCGCCAGGTTCCGTAACCTTTGCATGCCCTGCTTGCAATGGCTTGCGAATGCGTTCATGAGTATCATTGCCTAAAACGTAATCCACCTGCGCCAAAGCAGGATGGTTAGCTAGGTCAAATTGTTTACTAATGCCAATATGGGTAACTACGAAGAGAATATCTACATTCTCTTCCTCTTTAAGTTTTGTGACCAATTCTTCGAGGTTGTCTAAAATGGGATCAAAATCTAATCCTTCAGAGAACGATGGGTTTTGACGAATGGGGACCTCCGGATCATTATAAGAGAGAAACCCTAGACGGTTCCCATTGATTTCTTTAATCCAATATTGAGGGAAAATTGGTGCTTTTCCTGCTTCGTCATGAAACATGTTTGCAGTGATGACCGGCGTTTCGTAGCTGTTCAATACGTTCATCATTTGTTCCTTGCCGTACACCACTTCCCAGTTCCCTGGTATTAGGAAGTCATAGTCCATTGCTTTTACAATTGGCCCAAATGCTGCTCCTTGAGATAAAGCTGCGATTGCTGAGCCTTGAATCAGGTCTCCTCCATCTAAAATGATGGTGTTAGGGTTGGATTCACGTTCAAGGTTGAATAGGGTTTTCATGTTAGCTAGGCCACCCAGGGTTTTAAATGATATTTCTTCATTCTCCCAAAATAACTCACTGTGCGGCAGCACTTGCCCATGGATATCGGCGGTTTGTAAAATCGTGATTTTTGTGGGCTCACCGTTTCCATTAGCAGGTGCGTTACAAGAGGTAAAAGCT
>DMRV01000147.1 GCA_003456455.1 Flavobacteriales bacterium | reverse complement strand
TCGTAGCTAGACTTTCCTTTTTTAGCGCGTTTTTCAGCCTTTTTCTCTTTAGTAGTTTTCGCAGCTTCCTTCTTTACTGCTTTTTTGGAGTCTTGTCCTTTTCCCATGATATATAGATTTTAGGTTAAGCAATTTTAGTGAAATATCAGCTTGCTTGTTAAGCTCTATTCAATTCGTGCAACGTAATTTCTGGTGGCATCCCTACTCTACCAGGAAAAATGAGATACCCCATTCCTCGGTTGACATACAGATATTGCTTTGCTTCCTTATAGATACCAGCGTAGCGTTTGTAGAACAACTTGGCAGCACTAATCTCAACCAATCCAGGTATGGATATTCCGAATTGACCACCATGCGTGTGGCCAGAAAGAGTAAGGTCAACCTTCGTTTTTTCAAGAATGTGGTGGTCAAAGTGTGTTGGGTCGTGACTTAGTAGAATCTGAAACGGAACCTCTTCCATGCCTTCTGTAGCCAAGTTATAATCACCACGAGTTGGAAACCAACCTTCGGGAGTGTAACCCCAATTTTCAACCCCCACCAGACCTATTTTCTCTCCATCCTTTTCAAGAACTTCATGCTCGTTCAAAAGTGGTTTTAAATCCATTTTCCTGAAGATTTCGGCAACTCCTCTGGAGTTTCTGGTCTTGTCTTCTTCAGTCAGCTTCCCTTGTCTCCCCCAGCCGTAATCGTGGTTCCCAAGAATGGCATATTTGCCACTTTTAGCTTTTAGTTTGCTAAAAATGTCAATCCAAGGCTCAGCCTCTTCAGGGTCTGAATTGACCATGTCGCCCGTAAAAAAGATATAGTCCGGGTTCAGCTCGTTAATCATATCAACGGCTTCTTCCATCGGTTCAAAATTCTTGTTGAAGCTTCCTAAATGGAGATCAGAAATTTGCACGATTTTCAATCCGTCAAAAGATTTTGGCAGGTTATCAAAACTCAGCTTGTTGCTCATTATTCGCCAACCAAACCTTCCTTTGGTTGTTCCCCAGAGAACAGAGCCCAGAACTAAGCCACCAACACTAAGCGCAATCCCGTTCATAAAAGTTCTGCGTGTCATTTCTCGGCTAGCTTCCTCACGCGTTCTTCTATAATTTATGTAGCGTCCCAGTAAAACAAAATCCGCTAAAAGCTGAAAAACACAAATACTCAGAAGCGTTACCGAAAGCGTGATGGCGCCAATCACGGTGTAATCCATCAAAAACTGATTATCTCGATAATCATTGCGGTTTACCGCCAAATAAGAAGTGGTAGCATAAATAAAAACCACAATTGCCAAAAACAGACCTCGCGCAAGCCACTTTGGCCCAGGCAATAACTTATGTGTAAGTACATGAATAGTTCTGTACGAATACAAAATTAGCACTCCGGTTCCGAAAAGGATAAGATAGTAGGCAAGCATAGTGGCAAACTTAGATAATGTAGAAACAGCAAACGGTCATTTCTGTTTATTTGGCATTTAGGAACTATTCTAAGTATTCCCATTATTGCAAGTAACTACCTTGCAAGAATGAATTTGTCTCGTATCGCTTCAACTGTTTTTACCCTATTATTGAGTACGTATTTAGCACATGCTCAAACTCCCATTTTAACGGAGCTTACCGATTTGCCATCAAGTATTATTGAAACTTCTGGTTTAGAAAACGGACCAAATGACTGTTTTTGGACGCACAACGACAGTGGAAATTCAGCTGAACTATATTGTGTTGATACGTTGGGAATAATTCAGCGAACAGTTACTGTTGTTGGCGACCCAAACACCGATTGGGAGGAAGTAGCCAAAGATCAACAGGGAAACTTGTTTATAGGAAACTTTGGCAATAACCTACTAAACAGAACCGATTTGCACGTAGTCAAAATCCCAAGTATTGATACCTGTACTGGAACCACTTACGTGACCGATACAATTCGTTTCACTTATCCAGACCAAACCAGTTTCCCTCCTAACGGAGATTACGGGAACTTCGATATGGAAGCCATGTTCTATTACCAAGATTCGTTACATCTGTTTAGCAAAGACCGCTCAGACCCATCAACGGGCTACACCAAACATTACACGCTTCCTACAATTGGCGGAACGTATTTGGCTCATTTAAAAGACAGCTTCAATGTTGCATCCACCAGTTTTATCTTCTCAATTACCGCTGCTGATATTTCCGAAGATGGTAGCCAAGTGGCACTTCTCACCTCCAACAAAATTTGGTTGTTCCGCAATTTTATGGGAACGGATTTTTTTGGAGGAGACGTTGCTGAACTCACACTAAGCATTTTTTCACAGAAGGAAGGAATGTGTTTTAGAAATGGTTTTCTCTACATAACCGATGAAGAATCATTCGGCATGGGAGGAAAAATGTACCGATTGTATCCCGATGTATTTGTCTCAATCAGAGAGCAAATCAGCGAACTTGAAATAACGGCTATTTACGATGCTACTCAGAAACTTCAGGAAATACGCATCGGTCAAGCTGAGAAATGCAAGTGGAAACTATTCGCTACCGATGGGAAATTGCTTCAAAAAGGAAATACTACAACTCGTTTAAGCGCAGATGAATTTCACCAGAAAACGGGAGTTTACATATTACAACTGTCAACAAAAACAGCTAAAGCGTCCGTGCTTTTGCGGTTGTAAACACCAGATAATTAGGAAAGCCTTTTAGCAGCATTCCAATACTCGTCCATTTCCACTAAGGTCATATCAGAAAGTTCCTTTCCGTCTTTTTTAGATTGAGATTCCAAGTATTGAAACCGTTGAATGAATTTCTTGTTGGTACGTTCTAGCGCCATCTCAGGGTCCACATCAACAAATCGGGCGTAGTTTATCATCGAGAAAAGTACGTCTCCAAACTCGTCTTCAATCGCTTTTTGCTCTGCTCCTTTGTCAATTTCCACTTTTAATTCGCCCAACTCTTCCTTCACCTTATCCCAAACCTGTTCTTGGTTGTCCCAATCGAAACCAACACCACGTGCCTTCTCTTGAATACGTGTTGCTTTTATCATAGCAGGAAGTGATTTAGGAACGCCTTCCAAAACGGAGGTTTTTCCTTCTTTTAGCTTCAGCTTTTCCCAATTCCGCTTCACTTCTTCCTCATCGGCAACTTCAACATCACCATAAATGTGGGGGTGTCTGTGAATCAATTTTTCACAAATTCCCTCAGCTACATCGCCAATATCAAATGCTTTTTTTTCTGAGCCAATTTTTGCGTAAAACACAATATGCAACAGAATATCACCAAGTTCCTTCTTCACCTCCTCAAGGTCATTATCGAGAATTGCATCTGCCAACTCATACGTTTCCTCAATAGTCAGATGGCGTAAGCTTTCTAACGTCTGCTTTTTATCCCACGGGCATTTCTCCCGCAGCTCATCCATAATATCCAACAAACGCTCAAATTGTTCTAATCTTCTATCCATCAATTTCGACTTTGTGCAAAGATGTCAATTCAATTTTCTATTTATCCGACTTAGAATTTCCGCCATAATCGTGCGAGTAGAATCAGACATAAGGTTGATGTTCCACCCAAAACAAGACCGAGAGACGTATTACCATAAATGAACGAGCCTGTGGCGAAAAGAGCTGTATAAACTATTGTGCATCCTAAGAACATTCCAAGAATCTGTAACGGTAGGTTCCCTGTAGCAACCGTTTGTTCGGTACGGTAATTCTTCCAGCCAACGGTTGGGTTCACATGCTTGGCAAAACCGCGAAGTGTGTCTTCGGGTTCTGGTTGAGTAAGGAACGTGACGGTAAGCCATCCAATGGTTGTAATCCCGACACCAACAAGCAATTTATAGTTTGGAGCAATCAGGTCGGGAGCAACAATTTCTAATACGATTGCTACAATAAAGGAAATGACCATACCGCTGATTTCCGTCCAAGCATTAATGCGCCACCAGAACCACCGAAGTATGAAAATGAGACCTGTCCCCGCTCCTATTTGCATCAGAATATTGAATGCCTGAAGCGCATTTGTCAACGCCAGTGCGAACAAAGCAGCAAAAAGCATCAGTAATACGGTTGATACTCTTCCAACCATTACCAGTTCCTTTTCTGATGCATCAGGCTTGATAAATCGCTGGTAGAAATCGTTTACTACATAGGAGCTTCCCCAATTCAAATGAGTTGAAATCGTACTCATAAACGCTGCTACGAGTGAAGCAATGACCAAACCAAGCAAGCCAGATGGCAAGAACGTAAGCATGGCCGGGTACGCCAAATCATCGTTTACAATACTTGGGTCGATGTGTGGAAATGCAGCTTGAATGCTTTCCAAATTCGGGAACACCACTACAGAACACAACGCAATGATTATCCACGGCCAAGGTCTAAGCGCATAATGAGAGATATTGAAAAGCAAGGTTGCTCCCATTGCGTTCTGCTCATCCTTTGCTGCTAACATCCGTTGTGCAATGTAGCCGCCACCTCCTGGTTCTGCACCTGGGTACCACACACTCCACCATTGTACTGCCAACGGAATAATCAACAGCGGAATCAGGCTTTCGGTATCAGAAAAATCAGGAAGAAAATTGGTTAACGATGCCACTTCCTTGTGTGCAAGCAACGCATCCAAACCTCCAACTTGTGGTAAATCGAGCAACACGTTTGCAGCCCAAACCGTTCCTACCATTGCTAACACAAACTGAAAGAAATCGGTGATAATTACACCTCTTAATCCACCCAGCGAACTATAAAGAACAGTCACCACACTTGCAATTGCCAATGTCTGCAACGGAGAAAGTCCAAGCATAACCCCACCAATCTTGATGGCTGCCAAACAGACCGTTGCCATTATCATCACATTAAAGAACACTCCTAAATAAAGTGCTCTGAAACCGCGCAAAAATGCCGCGTTCTTTCCGCCATAACGTATCTCATAAAACTCTAAATCTGTGAGAACTCCAGACCTCCGCCATAGCTTTGCATAGACGAAAACGGTCAGCATTCCTGTAAGCAAAAACGCCCACCAAACCCAGTTACCGGAGACACCATTTTTTCGAACAATATCTGTTACCAAATTGGGCGTATCGGCAGAAAAAGTGGTTGCCACCATGGAAATTCCAAGGAGCCACCAAGGCATGTTTCTTCCTGACAAAAAGAACTCGGCAGAACTACTTCCCGCCTTGCGCGAAGTGATGATTCCGATAATGAGCGAAACAATGAAAAAGCCCGCAATGATGGACCAATCGAGGGTGGATAATTGCATTACGAAAAGTAGCTTATTGAAAACCGCCTAGCGTGTGTATTAAACTGAAAGTTTCAACAGGTAATGTTGAGATCGGTGGTTTATACTTTTCATGAAGTAGACTCCACTAATTCACTCTGCAATTGGTGAAATGGTGAAACCGTATTTGTAAGAATCATCGTTTAACTGATACTGTTTGTGCGGCTGTGCACCCCAGCTATCATCGCCACCTAATCCCCGTTGCGCCTTATCAATATGAATGAAAACGCCATCGCGTTCTTTCACATCAATGGTGTGTCGGTTTTCCTTGTACGCCACGTTTTCGCCCTGAAAATCTTCCAACGGGTTTGGCAACGCACTAAAGCAGATAGACGGCAGCCCTGTAAACTTCAACCCTTTCCCAGATTTATCCACCGCCTGAAACCAGCGCGTGTCTGTGTGGTAGCCGTTTTCCTGCGGACGGATATAAGGGAAATACAAACTGTCGGCAAGGCTTGTGTACAGTCCAACGTGCGCAGAATAGTTTCTATCTGAATAATTCTCGTGTGGGCCGCGACCGTACCAGGTAATTGTGTTCAGCTGTTCAGGAAGTGTCAGTCGCATGCCGTACCTCGGAATGTCACTTTCCGATTTGAGTTGAAGGTTGCTTTTAACCTCAATCGTTCCATCAGAAGAAACAATGAATGTGCTTTGGTGCTGTGCATAAACGGAACTCAAATTGTGATTGAATTGCACGTAAATGCGACCTAAAGTATCGGTAATAGAGGACGCAGAAAGCAAAGCCGAATTCCAAGCAGTCATCCAGTCTAGCGACCGTGAGGCGTGGCTATTTGTTTTTTCCTTGGTCTGTCCAATGAACGAACCGTAATCATTATCAGTTGGTGCGCGCCAAAAGCAAAGTTCTAATGACTCTTTTAGCAATTCATCCCCATCCATTTTGTACGAAATGAGCTGCCCTTTTTCTTTATCGAAACCAATAGAGAAACCATCTCCGTTGATGGTAACCCACCTTTCACCT
The DNA here is from genome assembly GCA_003456455.1 of Flavobacteriales bacterium. Lineage (GTDB taxonomy): Bacteria > Bacteroidota > Bacteroidia > UBA10329 > UBA10329 > UBA10329. Next base: position 495 of record DMRV01000147.1, on the reverse strand, counting down.
TCGTCTAGTTCTAGCTTCGCTCCTTCTATTATTGGGGTTACGGAATTTGCCAATGCCGCTTTAATCAGGAATTGGTCTTTCGCAATCTCATGGCCTATTGGCAACCCTTTCTCTGCCTGTCTAACGCGCACCGAAAAATTGACGAAATATTCCGCATCAGACCGTGTAAGTGCAGAAAAATCTTGCTTTAGGTCTATCCAAACTGAGTCTTGTGGGTTTAACGAAACCACTGGCAACGTTTTCAGCGAAACAACCTTTCCGTTCTCTAGCAACTGCGCTTCTATTTCATACTTATCCAGATTGGTAAAAAAGAAATTATTGATGAGCTGAAAGGTGAAAACATCTTCATCTGCCTGCTTAAAACGGACATTCTGATACACCTTTTTCACTTCATAAATAGCTGGATGCAACGTTCTATCGGCATTTACCAATCCGTTAGCGCAAAAGTTGCCATCGTGTCTCACTCCCGCTGGTTCAAAATCTCCACCATAGCCG
>DMRV01000431.1 GCA_003456455.1 Flavobacteriales bacterium | reverse complement strand
AAATGCTGATTTGTCAATCATCAGGCTGACAGATTTCGAGGCACCGATTTATCGAAATGAGTTAGAAAAGGAATCTGGAATCCCTGTCAATATTAAAAAGCTACGTCTGCTTTTTGATGAGGCTGATGCTTTCATTGTCTCAACTCCTGAATATAACGGCAGTATTCCCGCAGGACTAAAGAACACGATGGATTGGCTTTCTCGAACTGGAGGTAAGATATTTCAAGACAAGCCAGTTCTGCTCATGGCTACTTCTCCTGGAGGTCGCGGTGGTCAGACGGTACTAAATCACCTGTCGGCAGTAGTGCCGTTTTGGGGGGCAAAATTGGTTGGAACCCTTAGTCTGCCAAATTTTGGAGCTAACTTTTTAGATGGGAAATTAATCTCACGAGAACTAAGTGAGGAACTGGAGACGGTTTTAGAAAAGCTTCTTTCTGAGTTAGAATAAACCTAACTGCCCTTCGCTATTATCAGTGGGTGGCGTTTTAGGCTCCTCTTTCTTAGTTCCAGCTTTTGGCTCTGGTTCTGCCTCTTTCGGCTCTTCGGCTTTTGAAGTGTCTTCCACTTCTAATTCTACCGTTGTTGTTTCCTCAGAGTCAGCGGCCTCTTCAACTTCCTTTGGCGTGTTTCCATCGTCACCGTCATCACTTGGCGGTTCTTGAACTTCAGACGTTGGTGGCTCGTACGGAATAGGATCCATCTGATCGATGGTATTCACTGTTTCCTTTGTGAGCATATTGCCTTTGGCTTTCAGACCTTTAACCGCAATGAACTCCTCCACGTTCACCTCTTCTGTCATAGCTTCTTCTTCGCCTGGACGCTTTCTGAAATTAATCTGAATCATTGGTTTCCAATCGGAAGAAACAAGCTCTAACTGATTTTCATCTCCCTCAGGAACGAACTCAACCGCCTTGCTTGATTTTTCAACCAAGAAGCGCTTAATCATGTAAATCTTCTTGTCTGAATCGAAATAGACAACTGAAAGTGGTTTGTCTTGATTCCATTTCTCAATTAGAATCATGTCGTCCTCAAACTGTGTGCTAATATCAAAGCCAAGCAGCTTGTATTCTCCAGATTGTTGAACAGTTAGAATCTTATCCTCAGGCCCAAACGCACCCAAAAGTTCGCCTCTTCCTTCAGTATTTAATCGTTGTACGGTATCATCAAACCAAATCTTACGCGCACCAAGCGTTGAAAGACCTTTTTCCTTTATCTCAATCTTACGAAGTGGATTCTTTGAAAAGGTATTTCCTTTTGCTGCACGTCCTTTTATGGCTAATTCAGAAAAATCGAAGTCAAACTTTAGTTTCTTCAACTTTGGTTTAGGTCGAACGTGAACCAACACCACCTCGGCTTCACCATTCGAGTTAGCTGTGAACCATTCTACTGTACTTCCAGCCGAACCAGCTGTGAGGTCATAATCCTTATCGCGTGTTACGGACGTAACGGGAAAACGCTTAACCATGTAGTTGCCGCGTGGGCCATCCCGATATATCATATTATATATGGTACGCTTGTCGTTCTTGCGAAAAACAGCTGCGTGAAGAATGTCCTTACCAACAAAAACCTTGTTGTCCACCCTCACCACTTTCATGTTGCCATCTGCGGTAAACACAATGATGTCGTCAATGTCAGAGCAATCAGCAATGAATTCATCTTTTCTTAAAGATGTTCCGATAAAACCTTCTTCTCTATTGATGTAAAGCTTTTCGTTTGCAACCGCAACGCGTGCTGCGTTGATGTTCTCAAACTGGCGAATCTCTGTCTTCCGTTCTCGGCCCTTTCCGTACTTCTCCTTTAGGTTTTTGTAATAGGCAATCGCGAAATCGATTAGGTGATCTAAGTCATGTTTCACCGCGGCAATTTTGTCTTCTAATGCAGCAATATTGTCATCAGCCTTGTTCGCATCGAACTTTGAAATACGTTTGATTCGGATTTCTGTCAAACGCACAATATCCTCTTCCGTAACTTCACGAATGAGGTGTTTGATATGTGGTTTTAATCCTCTGTCAATAGCACTAATTACACCTGGCCAAGTTTCCTCTTCTTCAATATCTCGGTAGATGCGATTCTCGATAAAAATCTTTTCTAGTGATGCAAAATGCCATTGCTCTTGCAACTCACCAAGCTTGATTTCCAGCTCTCTTCTTAGAAGATCAAGTGTTTGCTGCGTACATATTTTTAGAATTTGAGAAACGGATGTGAAAACTGGTTTCTCGCCCTCAATAACACAGGCATTTGGCGAAATACTTACTTCACAATCTGTGAAGCTGTAAAGCGCATCAATCATCTTGTCAGGAGAAATTCCTGCGGCAAGATGAATCAGAATTTCGACATTTTCAGCGGTGTTGTCCTCTACCTTCTTAACCTTTATTTTGCCTTTATCGTTGGCTTTTAGAATGCTATCAATGAGGTTAGAAGTGTTGGTGCCGTAAGGAATCTCGGTAATGACCAGGGTTTTGGTGTCTAACTTTCCAATTCGTGCACGAACGCGGACTTTTCCGCCACGTTGCCCATCATTATAGTTAGTAAAATCGGCCATTCCGCCCGTAGCGAAATCTGGATTTACTTTCGCACTTTTCCCCTTCAGTATCTGAATAGAAGCATCAATGAGTTCATTGAAGTTGTGCGGCATAATCTTGGTCGATAATCCAACTGCGATACCTTCAACTCCTTGCGCCAACAATAATGGAAACTTGACAGGAAGCGTAACGGGCTCTCTGTTTCTACCATCATAACTGGTCTTCCAATTTGTGGTCTTCGGATTGAAAACAACTTCTAAAGCAAACTTTGAAAGTCGTGCTTCAATGTATCGCCCAGCAGCAGCACGGTCGCCAGTAAGTGTGTTTCCCCAGTTTCCTTGAGTATCAATAAGTAACTCTTTTTGACCAAGCGCCACAATTGCATCACCAATGGCCATATCGCCATGAGGGTGATATTTCATACAATGTCCAATTATGTTCGCAACCTTATTATAGCGACCATCTTCCAACTCAAACATGGAGTGCATGATACGCGTTTGAACAGGCTTCAGGCCATCCTCGATAGTCGGAACGGCACGTTCGAGAATAACGTAGCTGGCGTAATCCAAGAACCAATCTTGGTACATCCCACTTACGGCAATCGCGTTCTCAACCGCTCCGTCTTCCTTTTCCTCGTTTTCGTTCGAGCCGTTCTCCTCGCTCATTTACTTTATTCGTCCTTCAATTAATTATCCTTCTACCTCAACCGCCTCTTCTTCCTCAGCCAAGTCCTTTTCAATCCGAAGATTGTTAATAATAAACCCTTGTCTGTCAGGTGTGTTTTTACCCATGTAAAAGGATAACATTTGGCTCAAATGATCCTCTTTCCGAATCTCTACTGGATCCAATCGCATGTTTTCTCCAATGAAGTTTTTAAACTCATCAGGCGAAATCTCTCCCAAACCTTTGAAACGGGTTATCTCTGGATTCTTTCCAAGTTTGGCCAATGCCTCTCTACGTTCATCTTCAGAGTAGCAATACCGCGTTTCCTTCTTATTCCTGACACGAAAAAGAGGTGTCTGTAAAATGTAAACGTGACCGTTTTTAATCAAATCGGGAAAGAATTGTAGCAAGAATGTAAGCAGCAACAAGCGGATGTGCATTCCATCCACATCTGCATCCGTGGCGATCACAATCTTGTTGTAACGCAAACCTTCCAAACCATCTTCAATATTCAAGGCTGCTTGAAGTAGATTGAACTCTTCGTTCTCGTAAACTACCTTTCTGGAAAGCCCGAAACTGTTCAGTGGCTTACCACGCAAGCTGAATACGGCTTGTGTATTTGGGTCGCGGCTTTTTGTAATAGAACCAGATGCCGAATCTCCCTCTGTAATGAAAACAGTTGTCTCTTCAGCACGTGGTTTGTTTGTGTCGAAATGAACACGGCAATCGCGCAATTTCTTGTTATGAAGGCTTGCTTTCTTAGCCCTGTCTCTTGCTAGCTTTTTAATGCCAGAAAGCTCCTTTCTCTCTCTTTCTGCCTGCTGAATTCGTTTAAGAAGAGTCTCGGTAACGGCAGGATTCTTATGCAGGAAATTATCGAGTTCCGTCTTAAGGAAATCACCCACAAACGCTTTCATCGATGGACCATCAGGACCAACATTATGAGAGCCCAACTTGGTTTTAGTCTGACTTTCAAAAACAGGCTCCATCACCTTCACAGAAATGGCTGAAATGATTCCGCTTCTTACATCTCCCGCATCTAAGTTTTTTCCGAAGTGAGTGCGAATAGTAGTCACAATTGCCTCGCGAAAAGCACCTTGATGCGTTCCGCCCATGGTTGTGTGCTGCCCATTCACAAACGAGTAATATTCCTCTCGGGAAGAATTTCCGTGAGTAATTGCGACCTCAATATCATCTCCTTTTAGGTGAATAATTGGGTAACGGATATCGTCATCAATCTTTGCTTCAAGAAGGTCTTTTAGACCATTCTCGGAGTGCATCTTTTCTCCGTTGTAAACAATTGTCAAACCTGGATTTAGGTAGCAATAGTTCCATAACATCTTCTTCACATGCTCATCTCGGAATTTATATCCTTTGAAAAGCGTTTCATCTGGCTCAAAATAAGTGAGTGTTCCCTTCCTTCCGCTGCTTGGCTCAATTGGCGCGTCATTGGTAATGATTCCCTGCTGAAACTCGGCCAGCTTGGTCTGGTCATCGCGATAACATTGNNATGGTAAATAGGGAAGACATTGCATTTACCGCCTTTGTACCAACCCCGTTTAGTCCAACAGATTTCTTAAACGCAACAGAATCGTACTTAGCACCCGTGTTAATCTTGCTTACGCAATCCACAACTTTAGTCAACGGAATTCCACGCCCGTAGTCACGAATACGCACCGAACGCTCCTTCACGGTCACCTCAATGGTACGGCCATTTCCCATCACAAACTCATCAATAGAGTTGTCAATCACCTCTTTAATCAGAATGTAAACGCCATCGTCATACTGAGTTCCATCGCCCAGTTTTCCGATGTACATGCCTGGCCTAAGCCGAATGTGTTCATGCCATTCTAGCGATCGTATTTGGTCTGCTCCATATTGTGATTCCTCTGCCATTTTTTTACTTCCTCGCCTGCTTTCTTGGGATGCCTAAATATAGTATTAGAGCGAAGTGAACTCGAACTTATTGCTAGTTGGTTTTCAACAGGGATTTGAACAGTCTTTTTTAGGCCCACTTCTTAACTAAATTCCTGTTTCTTTGTCGAATAATCTAAAATTAAAACTTCCAAAATGCCCATCATCGCTCCATCCCTTTTAGCCGCAGATTTCACCAAGTTGGGTGAAGCAATGGAAATGATAAATAGGAGTGAGGCTGATTGGCTTCATGTGGATGTGATGGATGGGGTTTTTGTCCCAAACATCTCTTTTGGCGAACCAGTGATGAAGCCATTGAAGAAGATTTGCACTAAGCCATTTGATGTGCATTTGATGATTGTGGATCCGGACCGTTATCTGCAATATTTCAAAGACCTGGGGGCCGATGTGCTTACGGTTCATTACGAAGCATGTACACATCTTCATAGAACTATTGGAGCAATTAAGGAGTTGGGAATGAAAGCGGCTGTTTCGCTCAATCCTGGAACTCCGGTTTCATTATTAGAAGATGTACTTCCAGAATTAGACATGGTGCTGATTATGTCGGTAAACCCAGGTTTTGGAGGGCAGAAGTTCATTGATAACACTTACGTCAAAGTGTCCAAACTCAGGGCGATGGCTGATAAAGTAAACTCCGACCTAATTATTGAAATTGATGGTGGTGTGAACTTGGAGAACGCACCAAAACTTGTAGCCGCTGGCGCGACCGCACTGGTTGCTGGTAGTTCTGTCTTTAAGGCTGAAAACCCAGAAGCTGTTATTTCTGGATTGAAGAAAGCTTAATTCGTTCCGTCCACGTAATCCTGTAAGTAGCTGAAGTATTCGGTCAATTTGCCGTCTTGTGCGATTGTAGCACGTTCTAATATCTTTTCAGAATCTTCTCCCAAGAACAAAGGAATAATCTTGTCGATTAAGTCTTGTCCAAAGCCTTCTGAGGCATCTTTAGGAATCTCACACGGAAGGTTGTCGACTGCCATAATGGTTATGCTGTTTTTAGCGTAAGCATCGGCTTCTTTTCCAGTAATTCTATCGTAGCCATAAATTGGGTCTGCAATGGTTGACGGACGAAGTGTAGTTGGTACAGAACCTTTAATGTCGCAAGTGATGTCTGCTATCACTTTTGCCTTAAAGTCATCAGATTTCACGTCTTCTTCGGTGAAGAAATGAGCCGATTTATTATCCCAAAAATGTGCTGAAATAAAGATATCGGCTACGTTGGTGAACTTGGTAAACGTGTTCTCCCAAGCAGTGCTGTCTTTCACAAATTCACCAAAACTAGCTGGCGCTTTCCCATCCTTTTCGTGGTAATCGAGAATGTCTGCATTGCAGTAAACAGGTTCGTCAAACGTTTCATTCAAAAACTCTGGAATTGAAACTTCACGTATGCAAGCGGCATTCAATGTTTCCTTTGAACCTTTGGCAACTTTTCCTCCGCCTGAAATGATGATTTTGGCATTTCCAAGTTCAACCTTTTTCATTTCTCGGCCCATTTCTTTCATGTCTTCACATTGAAAGGCTGGCTTTAATTCGAATGAATTGTTTCGTTTTCCGTGAGCGATAAGCGCATTGTATGCACCAACAATTCCAGCAAAACGACCAAACCCTAGAACGCGAAACCCGTTGGAGTAGGTGAGGGTTTCGTAATCGACAAGACGAATGTTCTTCTTCAATACCTCAAGTAGAAGATTTCTGTTGTATGGTTGCTTCTTAAGCGTATGCGAGAAGAAAAGCATGGTTTTTCCTTCGGCAAGCATCTCGAACTTTACTTCTTTTACTCCGAAAATGATGTCGCAATCGTTAACGTTATCAACTAGTTCGATTCCCGCGGCTGCGTATTCATCATCCTTAAAACAGCGAATTGGACTGCGTTGAACTTTGATTTCTAGTTCTGGATGAGCTTGCTTGAGATGAGTACAATGCGAAGGGGTCAAACCAACTCTCTTGTCTGGTGGCGTTTTGCCTTCTTTGATAATGCCAATTTTCATGTTGCGAAATTATGATTTACTGTGCGCAATTATGTCTGTAAATACCGAGCGTTAGGGATGGAAGGGGCATCCTTTTCTGAGGAACGAGGAAAAGATATAGCGCACAGCCCGACCGCTTTGCGGGAACGCCCTGAAAATCTGAGTTCAAAAGGTGTTTGCGAAAACGAATGGAATCACTACTTTTGCCGTCCGCTTTTTTGGCGGGTAATTAAACACAAACAAATAATTATTTTATGAACCAGTACGAAGCCGTTTTCATTTTAACTCCCGTTTTGTCTGAAGCTCAGATGAAGGAAGCGGTAAAGGATTACGAAAAGTTCATAAAAGCTGATGGAGGCAAAGTTGTCTCTAAGGAAGATTGGGGGCTGCGCAAATTGGCGTATCCAATCCAAAAGAAATCCAACGGCTTTTACAATCTTTTCGAGTTCCAAGCCAACCCTTCGCTGATTGCTGAACTTGAATTGAAATTCAAGCGTGACGAACGTGTCATCAGATTCCTAACCGTAAAAATGGATAAGTTCCATATTACTTATGCGGAAACCAGAAGAACAAGATTAAAGAACCCAAAACCAGCAAAAGCTTAAGGTCATGGCAGGAAAGAAAGATGGTGAAATCAGATATCTGAACCCACCGACAGTAGAAGTAAAAAGAGATAAGTATTGCCGTTTCTTGAAGTACGGTATCAAGTTTATTGATTACAAAGACCCAGATTACCTTTTGGCTTTTATCAATGAGCAAGGAAAGCTTCTTCCAAGAAGATTAACAGGTACATCGTTGAAGTATCAGCGCAAGGTTGCACAAGCTGTAAAGCGTGCACGCCACATTGCTTTGATTCCTTACGTTGCTGACCAAATGAAGTAAGACAGCCATGGAAATTATACTTAAGAAAGACGTAGAATTCGTAGGATACAAGAATGATCTTGTAACTGTGAAGAACGGATACGGAAGAAATTACCTTATCCCGAACGGATTGGCTGCTTTGGCAACTGATAGTGCCAAAAAAGTAAGAGAAGAAGATTTGAGACAACGCGCTCATCGCGAAGCTAAATTGATTGAAGAGGCGACTAAATTGTTGGCTAAGATTCAAGGTGCTGACATTAAAGTTGGAGCAAAAGCTGGCGAAGGAGACAAAATCTTTGGTTCTGTAAACAGTATTCAGGTTGCTGATGCAATCAAAACTGCAACAGGAGTAGAGGTTGACCGTAAGAAGGTCGGTCTTAAAGAAGCTATTGTTAAAACACTTGGAAAATACAACGCGAGCATTCGACTTCATAAAGAAGTGGAAGGTGAGTTTGAATTTGAAGTTGTTGGCGAGTAATTCTGAACTCAATTGATTTTAAAAAAGGCGAACCGGATGGTTCGCCTTTTTTGTTTTTGGGCGTTACCCTACGGGTCAGGCTGTCTACTGTATCTTTTCATCGTTCCTCAGAAAAGGATGCCGCTTCCATCCTTAACGCGGAGCAGCCTGCAAACTTCAGCTATAATCATCTCTCTTTTTAAAACCTTTACCGTCTTCATTCAGAGGCAGCATATTTGAATATTTTTGCCAACTCAAAACACAACATTGAAGGTTTTTCATTCCATAGCTGAATTTCAGAAAGTAAAGGGTGCAGTTGTTACCAC
>DMRV01000039.1 GCA_003456455.1 Flavobacteriales bacterium | reverse complement strand
CTTGGTGCTTTATCCTTGGTGGCGGATTAGAAGTAGTTCAACACATGTGGATCGAAGGCCGCTCAGGCGATGTGCTAGACCTAATTGCTGATATGGTTGGCGCTATCTTGGGGATTCTAGGAACCAAATTTCTTCTCAAGCATCAAGAATAAAACCAGAGGCAAAGTTTCAAGTGGTCCAACTGCCGAACTCTTTACCTTTATTCGTGTTCATCAGCACAACGAGTAAAATGAGGTTTATCACTATTCTTATTTCACTAATCATTTCAGAATCAGTTTTTGCTGCTGCTGTTTTTGGGCAAAGTGGAGAATCGTTAAATCAAGGAAAGAAAATGAAAATAGAAGTTTGGAGTGATGTGGTTTGTCCGTTCTGTTATATAGGGAAAAAGAAGTTTGAAACCGCCCTTGCCAATTTTGAAGAACGAAATAACGTTGAGTTTGTGTGGAAGAGTTTTCAGCTTAATCCGAACGTAAAAACCAATCTCAACATTTCGTTGTACCAGCACTTAGCTGATAGTAAAGGCATTTCGGTTGAGCAAGCCAAAGGAATGGGCGGTCACGCAGCTCAAATGGCAACCTCAGTAGGTCTTACTATGAACTTCGATAAATCTGTTGTAGCTAACTCATTCAACGCGCATCGACTCATTCATTTTGCCAAGGAAAATGGGTTGCAACACGAAATGAAGGAGCGACTTTTCAAAGCCTACTTCACCGAAGGGAAAAATATTGATGATATAGAAATGCTCATCAGCCTTGGAAAGGAAATCGGGTTGAATGCCGAAGAAGTAAAAGCTGTGCTAGAAAGCGACAAGTATGCTGATGCCGTAAAGGGAGATGTTAAAGAATCTCAGCAATTGGGCGTTACAGACGTGCCGTTTTTCGTGTTTGATAGAAAGTATGCTGTTTCTGGAGCACAAGACCCAGCTGCCTTTTTAGAAACGCTAGAAAAGTCATTCTCTGAGTGGCGGACAGCTAATCCAACGGTTAAGCTTCAAGTTAAAGAAGGGCCCGTTTGTACGCCAGATAAGGTTTGCGAGTAGGCTACTTTTTCAAAAAAGCAATATTTCGTGTTAATCCGCTGAATTTGGTTCGCTTAACTGCAGATTTCTGAAAGACTTTTTTGAAGACGTCTTCAGTCAGTTCTTCCCAATCTTGCTTAGTCATATCCAACATTTCAGGGTGCGGGTTGAACTGCGCTTCTGAATGCGGTTTTGAGAACCGATTCCACGGACAAACATCTTGGCATGTATCGCATCCAAAAGCCCAATCATCAAACTGGCCTTTCATTGAGGTTGGAATAGCCTCTTTTAATTCAATAGTGAAGTACGAAATGCACTTTGAGCCATCAACCACATAAGGCGCTACAATCGCTTCCGTTGGACAAGCATCAATGCAGGCTGTACATGTTCCGCAATGGTCATGAATAGGTTTGTCTGATTCTAACTCGATATCCAAGATCAGTTCTCCAATAAAGAAAAACGAACCGTTTTTTGGATGAATGAGATTGGCGTTTTTTCCAATCCAACCTAAACCTGATTTTGCAGCCCAAGCTTTGTCCATAACAGGGGCGCTATCTACAAAAGCTCTACCTCCTACTTCGCCAATTTCCTTATTGATAAACTCAACAAGTTCCTTGAGTTTTCCTTTTATCACGTGGTGATAATCGTTGCCGTAAGCGTACTTAGAAATCTTGGGAGCAGTTGGGGCTTTCTGTGTTTCCTCTGGAAAATAGTTCAGCAGAACCGTAATCACGCTTTTTGCCCCATCCACAAGCCTTGTTGGGTCTAATCGCTTATCGAAGTGATTGGCCATGTAGCCCATTTCTCCGTGCATCTTAGCGTTGAGCCACTTTTCTAATCGCGGAGCTTCTTCCTCTAGAAACCCAGCCTTAGAAATGCCACATTGTAGAAAGCCCAATCGCTGGGCTTCTTGTTTGATTAAATGTTCGTTAGACGGCTGCATGGCAGCTTATTCAAATAGCGTTCCCTCTCTTCCTGGACTCACTTTACCTAAGTGCTCATAAGCACGCTCAGTAGCTTGGCGTCCGCGTGGCGTTCGAGATAAGTAGCCTTCCATAATAAGGAATGGTTCGTAAACCTCTTCAATGGTTCCAGCTTCTTCGCCCACAGCTGTAGCAATGGTTGTCAATCCCACTGGTCCACCTTTAAATTTATCGATAATGGTGCTCAGGATTTTGTTGTCCATCTCATCCAATCCGTGCTTATCAACATTCAGAGCATTCAACGCGTATTGAGAAATCTCTTTATCAATATTGCCATCCCCTTTTATCTGCGCGAAATCGCGAACTCGTCTTAATAGAGCATTTGCAATTCTGGGTGTGCCTCTACTTCTTCTCGAAATCTCAACAGCTGCACTCTCATCTATCGGAACATCTAATATTCCTGCGGAGCGCTTAATAATTCCAGAAAGTACCGAGGCATCGTAATATTCTAACCGAGATGTAATACCAAATCGAGCTCTAAGTGGAGAGGTCAACAAGCCAGAACGTGTTGTAGCTCCAACTAACGTAAACGGATTGAGCGTAATCTGAACTGACCGGGCATTTGGACCAGTCTCGATCATAATATCAATACGATAATCTTCCATCGCGGAATAGAGGTACTCCTCGACAACTGGTGAAAGCCGATGAATCTCATCTATGAATAACACATCATTTGGTTCCAAATTTGTAAGAAGTCCAGCAAGGTCACCAGGTTTGTCTAATACCGGTCCAGAGGTCAGCTTAAGGCTTACGCCTAAATCGTTGGCAATAATATTTGCAAGAGTTGTTTTGCCTAATCCAGGAGGACCATGAAGAAGAACATGATCTAAGGCTTCTTCGCGCTGCTTGGCCGCTTCCACAAAAATCTTGAGATTCTCAACCACTTTATCTTGCCCGCTGAATTCACTGAAGCCAATTGGCCTCAAAGCGCGTTCGGTTTCCATATCAACTGGTAGCTGTCCTTCTGGTGTTGGGTCGAGGTTTTGATTCATGCACTAAATGTATGAAGTCATTGACATCAATCAGTTCTAGGAATACAAAGAATTACCAACTTTAAGGTCCAATCTCGGCACTACATTTGTTAAACCAATTACACTAACCACATCAATTAATCATGAAAACAATTAAACTACTAACGACCACTTTTCTAATCGCTCTTACCTCAACCGTTTTTGCTCAAAAAATGAAGCTCACCGATGGTTCCTTCAATGATATGAGTGGACAATCCAATGTACTTGTAGTTTACAAGTATGACGATATGAATGTAGGTACTGGCAAGCGCGAGATGAAGGAATCTGCCTATATCGAAAGAAAAAAAGGAGAGTACAATGAAAAAGAGGCGGGAAGAGGAGATAATTGGGAGAAATCATGGAAGGGAGACAGGGAAAGCCGATTCCACGGAAAATTTGAGGCTCTTTTCAATAAAGGGATTAGAAAAGAAGGAATTACAATTGGTAGAGACTATAACGATGCCAAGTATACGCTCATCGTACACACCACCATGACAGAGCCTGGATTCAGTGTGCCAATGATAATGACCGTTCCTGCTTCCATCAACCTAAATTTACAACTGGTAGAAACGGGGTCCGGCAAAGTATTGGGAGAAGCAACTGCTACGGGTGCACCGGGTAATGCATTTGCAGGTGCTGCTTGGGATACTGGAAATAGAATTCAGGAATCATATGCCAAAGCTGGAAAGACATTTGCTAAGTGGCTCCAAAAGAAGGGAATGAAGTAATTTAACATAAATCCAAAGGATGATTCGTGGATAATACACGCGGATAATCGAAGAAAGAAAAAGGCCGACATGTGAAAAGGCGCTACAATTAAGAGAGGGCTTGACAACGCTAAATACATAATTCTTATAAAGGTTACTTACATGGATACAGGATTGTTGTGTCATCTTCTGATGCATGGTTAAGCGGAATCATAGAAGTAGTTGAAACCGATTCGGGCAACGTGGTTTCTTCAAATTAAAGGTGCTCAGGCAGGCTCAGGTGTCCCTGGTGCTTTCGGGGTCATAGCTACCATTTCAGGCTTGACCTTCGAGAAACGTCTTGGAGAATCATTTGAGAAAATGGCCAAGAGTCTTTACGCTAAAGTTCTTAAGAAGGCTTTTAAGTAAGCCATTAGCACAATAAAAATTCAATTAAGCCGAATCGAAAGTCGGCTTTTTTGTTGGGCAGTATCAACTAATTAAAGGAACAAAAAAGCCCCACCAAATTTGGCGGGGCTTTCTATAACAATCAGTTACGGTTGGCTTACATCATTCCGCCCATTCCGCCCATTCCTCCAGGAGGCATCGGTGGCATTCCAGCGCCAGCTTCTTCTGGCTCGTCTGCCAACACACACTCAGTGGTAAGAAGCATTCCTGCAATTGACGCAGCATTTTCAAGTGCTACGCGGGTAACTTTAGTTGGATCGATAACCCCAGCTTTATACAAGTTTTCGTACACATCGGTACGTGCATTGTAACCGAAGTCGCCTTTTCCTTCTTTCACTTTCTGAACCACGATACTTCCTTCCAAACCTGCGTTTGCAACGATTTGACGCAATGGCTCTTCAATAGAACGTAAAACGATATTGATACCTGTTTGCTCATCTGCATTTACCGGCTTAATCTTGCCAATTGCAGCGATAGTTCTTAGGTAAGCAACGCCTCCACCAGGAACGATTCCCTCTTCAACCGCAGCGCGAGTAGCAGCAAGTGCATCATCAACACGGTCTTTCTTCTCTTTCATCTCAACCTCAGTTGCAGCACCTACGTAAAGTACAGCTACACCGCCAGCCAATTTGGCTAAACGCTCTTGAAGTTTCTCTTTGTCGTAATCAGAAGTGGTTGACTCAATCTGTGCTTTGATTTGGTTAACACGAGCCTTGATTGCTTTAGCTTCTCCTGCTCCATTTACAACAGTTGTATTGTCCTTATCAATAACGATTTTCTCAGCAGTTCCAAGGTCTTCTAACGTTGCATCTTCCAACTTCAAACCTTTCTCATCGCTAATAACTGTTCCGCCAGTAAGAATGGCGATGTCTTCCAGCATTGCTTTTCTTCTATCGCCAAAACCTGGTGCTTTTACAGCAGCAATTTTTAGTGATCCTCTAATCTTGTTCACTACCAACGTGGCTAGTGCTTCTCCTTCAACCTCTTCGCAGATAATCAACAATGGTTTTCCGCTCTGTGCTGCTTTTTCCAATACTGGAAGCATGTCCTTCATGTTGCTGATTTTCTTATCATGGATAAGGATGTAAGGGTTCTCAAGAACCGCTTCCATTTTCTCAGCGTCCGTTACGAAGTATGGAGATTGGTAACCCCTATCGAACTGCATTCCTTCCACAACTTCAACAGTTGTTTCAGTTCCTTTTGCTTCTTCAACAGTAATTACACCTTCTTTACCAACCTTGGCCATGGCCTCAGCAATCAATTTCCCGATAGTGAAATCGCTGTTTGCAGAGATTGAAGCTACTTGCTCAATCATTGCGCTGTCATTACCAACTGGTTTTGAAATCTTGTGAAGCTCTCCAACAACAGCCTCAACAGCCTTGTCAATACCTCTTTTCAAATCCATTGGGTTTGCACCAGCAGCAACGTTTTTCAACCCTGTTGTTACAATTGCTTGCGCAAGAACGGTGGCTGTTGTAGTTCCGTCTCCGGCTACATCATTGGTTTTGGAAGCAACTTCCTTCACCATTTGTGCACCCATGTTCTCGATTGCGTCTGATAGCTCAATTTCTTTCGCAACAGTAACACCATCCTTGGTCACTTGTGGTGCACCGAATTTCTTGTCAATAATCACGTTACGACCTTTTGGTCCCAACGTCACTTTTACTGCATTTGCAAGGGCATCTACCCCTCTTTTCAATCCGTCTCTAGCGTCTAGATCGAACTTAATTTGCTTTGCCATTTTGTTTTAATTTTTTTGTTTGGTGATTAAACAATTGCGAAAATGTCAGACTCACGCATGATGAGTACATCTGTTCCGTCAACATTTATCTCAGTTCCAGAGTACTTTCCGTAAAGCACAGTGTCTCCAACCTTAACAGTCATTGGTTCGTCTATTTTTCCTGTTCCAACAGCTAGTACTTTTCCTTTTTGTGGTTTTTCCTTAGCTGTATCTGGAATAAAAATCCCTGAAGCTGTTTTTTCTTCTGCCGCGTCAGCCTCAACTACTACTCTGTCGGCCAGAGGTTTAATCTTCAATCCCATCGTATGATTTATTAGTGTTTAGTAATGTTTGTTCTACGATTGCCCAATGTCATATTTTGTGCCATTAGCTAAATGCGGACAATAGGTCTGAAATGTTGGCGTAAGGGCAAAAAAAATGTCAGGATGCGTGACATCCTGACATTTAAAAGTTTTTTAACGGGAAATTACTCTACTGGAGTAGGTTCTCCTAATTCACCACCGTCTTGCGCTGGTAAAGCAGCGTTATCAATTTGCTCTTGAATGGCAGATTCTTCCTGAACCACTTCTCCCCTATCGATGAAAAAGTTAGAGCCAAGTGTTAGAACAATCAATCCGATTGTCAAATACCATGTAGCTTTTTCTAAGAAATCGCCTGTTCTTTTTACACCAATAATTTGGTTTGATGAAGAAAAATCCGAAGCTAAACCGCCTCCTTTACTGTTCTGAACCATCACAACGCCAACTAAAAGAAAGCAAACAACGATGATTAATATGATAATGAGTGTGTACATTTTATTCTGAATTCAGTTTTTCGTCTATCTCTTTTAAACGGGCG
>DMRV01000257.1 GCA_003456455.1 Flavobacteriales bacterium | reverse complement strand
TACTTTTTCGTTTATCCCACGCATGTCGGGTATTCCCATGCTTAAAATTGCTTGGTCCAACAAGAAGTTCTCCGTGCTTAGATTAACTGTAGTTGGGTCTGGTCTCTTGAATTTGCCAGAAAGCGTCATATTGGAACTATAAACCACTACTTCATAAATGCCGCGCTTGCGGTTTTCGGAAGTTACATCTGCATCAATAGTTAGTTGATCTGGAAGAAAATGGCTCCAGTATTTAGAATAGGTGCGCTTACCTTCTTTATCTTCTTTAAAGGTCAAGTACGGCACCGAGATTACGGGGCCTACAACGGTTTGCTCACCCCCCCATTTATCGCTCACTTCAACAATGGCATTATTACTTGTGTTTTGCCTTTCTCGAATGATGTCACGAATCATTGAATTTGGAATCATCAGCAATAAAACCAGAATGGTAATGCTAAAAATACGGACGGTAACAGAGCCGTTCAACCAGAGATTGAAGCGTTCGATTGTACCAACGTTTGATGGGGTTTTGAGTGTTTCCATGATGTAGGTTTTTGTTTGTGTTTTTTGGGGAACGCCCCACCAGAGCAGTTTATTAACCGCTTAACTTATTTTGGGAAGGCGCAAAAAAAACGGCCACCTCAATGAGAGATGGCCGCATAGCAAACAAATGCTTTGAAGTAGCTATGGGTTCACGTATACCGAACCGCTTCTTGAATAAGAGTTAACCTCTGCCACGAAAAAGAATGAACCGCTTGAAACAGGTTGTCCATTACGATCTGTACCTGGCCAACAGTAACCATCAGCTATATCATCCGAATCGTAGATAAATAATCCCCACCGATCCCAAATTCGTAATCGGTAGCAATCCTCATACGACTCTTGCCAAAAAGGTGAGAGACAATCGTTAAAACCATCTCCATTTGGAGTAATCACATTTCCTGCGTTAATCGTGTCAAAATCGATTGTGAGGAACAACTCTGTGATGTCCATAACAACAGTATCTGAACACGCTCCTTCATTTGGATACGCGTACGCCACAAGCGTAGTAAGCGGACCAGTAGAAGTTGGTGTGTCGTAGACTGGGTTTGCAGTGGTATCTGTAACATTATTGCCGAAATCCCAGAGATAAGAAGAAGCACGCTCTGACTCATTGGTAAAATAAATCTGAAGATTTTCTTTACCGCAATCTGGTAATGCTTCGTATGAAAAGGCGGCAACCGCTTCGTCAACCACATTTGCAACCAATGTTGTGTCTGAAACACAGCCTTGATCAGTAGTTCCGGTTAAAACTACATCATAAAGACTGATTTCGGAGAATGTATGCGAAGGTGACTGTTGGGTTGAAGTGGCTCCTAAATCATCAAAATCCCAATTCCAAGATGTAACTGAACCGCTTTGAATTTGCGTGGCGTTTGAAAACGTAGTTAACGTGCCGATACAAGCAACATTTGTTGTAATGTCAAATACTGGTAATGGATGAATAATCACGTCCGCTTCTATCGTATCAAAACAAGCGTTATCGTTTTCAACAATCAACGAAACCGTATATGTTCCAGCTTGCGTGTACGTGTAGCTTGCCGCACTATCTGTTGAAGTACCAACAGCATCACCAAAATCCCAGTTCCAGCCCGTTAGTTCAAACGGTGTAATACCTACATCCGCGTAATTAAAAGATAGGTTTTCTGGGTTCAACGGTTCGTTCAGACATACTGGATCAAGAGCAATATTAGCAATGGGGTAGTTATTATTGAATACGATGTAATCATCAGAACCTGAACAACCTAAACTGTCTGTTGCAGTTACCGAATAATTCCCTGGAGTTGCCCAATACGTTTGTGAGGTAGTACCATCCTGCCATTGATAGGTTACATCACCAATTGGATCATCAAGCACAACTTCAAGCTGAGTACTGTCGTTACATCCAATTCCTATGATATCGGTAGTAGCATCGCTAATAATATTCTTGAAGTAGAACCGATAGGAGAAATTGGAATATCCAACCACAGGACAATTATCGTCAAAGGCCTGGAAAACCAAATTTTGGTTGTTAATGTTAGTCAAATTTGGAACCCATGTAAAATGACCTACAACCGAACCAGGATTCGCTGTGTCGGGTTCGGTAGTAAGGGTGGCACCTGGGAAATCAGCAAGGTTTCCTACTGCAAGTGTGTAATTCTGACCTTGGAGGGTATTCCCTAGAAAAACATCGAAACTTACGGTATCATTAGTGCAGATAAGTATAGAGTCTGAATCAAATCCGACAATTGTATCGGTTTGAAAAAGACCTGTTGGGTTTTGAGGACAGCTTTGCACAACGGTAACCTGCATATCTCGCATCACGCTTCCTACTAAAACACCGTTTCTGAATTCCTCAACCTTAATTCCCAAAATGGTGACAATTTGCTCAGTTGGCCAAACGCTTACCTCTCCGTTTGCTAGTGTAAAGAAGTTGTTGTTAACAGGCGAAGTGAAAGTGTATCCAGCTTCGTAGTTAACCGGGTCATTCGGGCCAGCAAGAGGTGTGTATAAGCTATAAACAAGCATATCGCCATCAAAATCAGTCGCTGTATGAATCATTACATTCTCCTGTCCTAGACAAATAATTCCACGAGCCGGAAGGTCGAATTGAGGAGAACTATTGCATGGAGCAGCAACACTATTCAAAAAAGCCTCAACATAAATATCCTCTGTACCAGGAGTTAAAATAGTTTCGATGCTTGCGCTACGTGCATTCTCGGCATAAGAGAATATGTAATCATTACAATCAGGAAGCGTGACTACCCCTTCAAAAACAATTTCCTGAATACCAGGAAATGCATTTGACCCTGAGCCGCAATTTGATGCTTGGCAATAGATAGGAATCTCGTAATCCTCCAAAAATTGATCAAATGGGGCTCCATATTGCGTTGGAGGCAATAGGTTCAAATCAAGCGTAGTGGTAAAGCAGCTTGAGTTAATCTCAACTTCCGTATTTAAAGATCCAATCTGCACAGTTCCTGCACAATCTCTAAAAAAAGCTAATCGAACGCGGTATTCTCCGTTACCCAAACACTCATATGTTAGCTCTGCTCCCAAGGCATGAGATGCTTCCGCATTTTGGACAAATCCAAACGTAAAAAAGATGACGAAAAAAGAAGCTGATAATTGCTTTGTAATGTTTTTTAACATGGTACCGAAGTTGTTTTAGGGAAA
>DMRV01000487.1 GCA_003456455.1 Flavobacteriales bacterium | reverse complement strand
CTCCATTCTATGATAGAGGTCGTATATATTCATTTCCGAATAACCGTTTTCAATTGATGCTTGGTTTGTTTCGTAATTGGTCATTGGTAAAACAAGTTCGTTAACAGTTGTTCCAAGAACCGATTTGCTGGGTATACTGTGAAGTTTGTAATAGGTTACCAGTCTGAACAAAAAATATTTTTTCGCAACTATACATTGATTTAGTATTCTAAACGTTGAGTACGAAAATTGCAATTTGTAAAGCATCAAGAATGTCTTTCACCTTTCGCTTTATATTTTTTTTCGCGCTTGGTAGTTTCGGTATCCTGTAATACAGGTTCAATTATGCTATGCAAAAGAAACCTCAGTTTTTTTAGGTGTTTCGAGATGTTTGCATAAGCCTTATCACTGTAAGTTAGTCGAATATTTTCGATGCAACTCAAATAAAAATCCGTCCGTTGGGATAGATTTTTTTATAGTGTTTAAAATTCTGAAAATAAGTTGTTTATGTTGTCTAACCTCAAGTCTTAATGTGGTGCAAGAATAAAAGCAACGGTGTACTGATTTTGCAGTGACTTTTTATCATGCCAGATTATCCTAACTTTCCAGTAATGATAAAATCACAGTCAGCGATTCTGTTTTCTCTTTTGTTCGTTCTGTTTCCGAGCCTGTTGCAAGCGCAGTGCAATGGCAATGTAGAGTTATGCGACAAACGGTACAATCAAGTGTCCTATCTCACCACTCACAATGCATTTAATGCAGATGAAGAGGGGTTCAATCTTCCAAATCACAACTTTGGGCTAACTCAGCAACTGGAAGATGGCGTTCGAGGGTTGATGCTGGACGTTTATGACGAGGGGGGTATTGCAACCGTTTATCATTCCGTTGCTCTACTTGGTACAACAACCTTAGAATCGAACTTAACGGAGATTAAAGATTTTCTAGATGCCAACCCGAATGAGGTTGTAACCATCATTTTTGAATGCTATGCAGATTTCCAGTTGATTGAAACAGCGTTCATTAACACGGAAATACAGGGTTATACGTTTGAACAAGGTCTTGGAGAACCTTGGCCAACGCTGCAAGAAATGATTGACGACAACAAGCGTTTAGTTGTATTGTCGGACAGAAACGATGCCAGCCCTGGAGAAGGTTGGTACCACTACGTTTGGGATTATGCAGTGGAAACCCCGTTTTCCAATAACAGTAACAGCGACTTTACTTGCGAGTTCAATCGGGGAGATGAGGATAACGACCTTTTTATCCTGAATCATTTTGCTACCGATCCCAACCTAGGAATTGGAAGAACAGACCTTTCTGAATTGGCTAATGAGTTTGACTTTTTCATTAACCGCGCACTTGCCTGTTGGTCTACGTTAGGTAAGTTTCCCAATTTCCCGACAGTAGATTTTTATGAATTAGGCGATTGCATAGCAGTGGTCGATTCGCTTAATGCACGGGTGTTTGTAGGGATTGAAGAGAATTCGAATAAGAACATTGCTACCGTTTTCCCGAACCCGAGTAATGGTCATTTTTCACTGAATTGGAATAAGCCATTAAAAGCACGGATAAAGGTTTACAATACTGCTGGTAAACTGTTGGTTACAATGAATTCGGTCGGTGCCTCAATCGAAATAGTATTAGATGATTTTCCAACTGGGGTTTATCACGTGATAGTTTCGCACCATTCGGGTGCCCAAGCCCTCAAGCTTGTAAAACTGTAGCTGATTACTCGTTTGCTTCGATTTCTGTAGTGGCTATATTCACGGCATGAAAGTCTATTTATCGGGAGAAATACACAGCAATTGGAGAGAATCAATCGTTAAAGGTTGTAAGGAAAAGGAACTGAATATTGAGTTTTTAGCACCTGAAAANNATTCATGAAATGAGCGATGATGCAGGCGATGTGCTTGGAGCTGAAGCGAACAAGTTTTGGAAAGACCATAAGTCGGCTAAAATCAACTCTATTCGTATTTCAAACGGAATCAAATCAGCAGACTTAGTTGTAGTCAAATTCGGAGAAAAGTATCGCCAGTGGAACGCAGCGTTTGATGCTGGATATTGTGCCGCTTTAGGGAAGCCATATATCGTTTTACATCCAGAAGAGTTCAATCATGCACTTAAGGAAGTGGATGCTGCGGCCAAAGCCACTGCTTCAAATGAAGAGCAAGTAGTTGAGATTCTATCTTATTTGAATCGCCCATGAAATTTGGAAAAGTAGAAGACCCCGGCCTGGTTGACTTCAGTATGCCTAACGACCATCCTGATACGAAACGGGTTTTATCAAACGGTAACGGAAATTTTAGAGTGTTTGTGGGTTGCGCCAAGTGGAATAAGACTGATCTCAAGAATTTTTACCCACGCGGAACGAAGGATGAATTGACCTATTACTCATCTCAGTTTAATTGTATTGAGTTGAATGCCACATTTTACCGTGTCTTTGCAAAGGCTCAGTTTGAAAAATGGCGTGATAAAACACCTGAGAACTTCAGGTTCTTTCCGAAAGTGGTTCAGAACGTAAGCCATTGGGGAAGATTAAATGATGTTGATAGGGTAGTGGAAGAGGTGGTTCATGCCTTTGGCGGCTTGGAGGAAAAGCTGGGCCGTGCATTCCTACAATTAAAAGATGATTTTGCTCCTAAAGATTTTGACCGAGTAGCAACGTTCTGCGAGAATTGGCCCAAGGCAGTTCCGTTGGCGATGGAATTCCGTCATCCAGATTGGTACGGAGACAAAACCATTGCAGAAGAGCTCTACCAAGTACTCGAATCCAATAACATTTCGAATATTATTACTGATACAGCAGGAAGACGCGACCTCGTTCATATGCGTTTAACCACGCCTAATTGCTTTGTGCGCTATACAGGCGCTAATCATGCTTCAGATTACACACGCATGGATGATTGGATTGAA
>DMRV01000047.1 GCA_003456455.1 Flavobacteriales bacterium | reverse complement strand
AAAAACACACTGAGCAGCTCCAATGGAGCAAATTGTACACAAGTCTGCGCTCATAAGACTGTTCCAGCCTACTGGTTCAATTTGTTTACCTAAATTTTCCCAGTTTTCAAAACTTCCGTTTACAATTTGCTGCTGACCTTGCGCCAAAAAAGCCAAGGTTGTAAATGATAGCAGCAGCAGCGTACGGGTAATCATGAGCATAGGTCTTATATGTTTTTCAAATCGCTTATTAATGTATCGTGACAGTGAGCGATTAACCTTTGTTGATAGTTCGATTTTGCCCATGAACGATATAGATACTAAACCACCACTTAATCTTTTTGTTTAATCTTTTTATTAAATAGTTAAACAACTTAATCAATGGTGATGTTTATAGGGACAACCAATCACACAGAAAGCATGAAATCTATTAGCACTATTGTCTTAATCATATTTGGTGTATTGACTTTTTCAAACCAAACAGTTAGCGCCAAAAAGAAAGACCTTGGCGTTTACGATGCCATTATTGTTCCCGGCTATCCGTTTAAACCAAATGGTAAAATGAATGCCATTTATCAAATGCGGTTGCATTGGGCATACCAACTCTATACTACAGGTGTTGCCAAAAACATTATTGTCTCAGGCAGCGCTGTTCACTCGCCTTATGTAGAATCGCAGATTTTTGCGCTTTACCTCGAGGAAATGGGCGTTAATCCTGACCATTTAATTATTGAAGACCAAGCAGAGCACAGTTTAGAGAATGTGTTCTACTCATTAGAATTAGCTAAAGAGAGAGGCTTTGAAAAAGTAGCTGTTGCAACAGACCTTTTTCACACTGGAATGATTCAGGTTTTTGGTAAAAAACACGATTTAGCCATAGACTATTTACCTGCCAACATCGGGTTCATTCTCACCAAAAAATGGAACTCTTTTAAAGGTACCATCGACTATTGCCAAGCTTATGTTGCTGATTTTGTTCCGCTGAAAGAAAGAGAAACAAAAAAGGAGCGCATGAATGGAACGCGTGGTGACACATGGATTGACAAGAACACACTAACTATGAATACGCCTGCTTTACACTAGGCTCTCCGTAACGGCTTCTCCATCTATTGCAGCAGACACAATTCCGCCAGCGTAACCACCACCTTCTCCGCACGGATAAAGTCCTTTGATTTGTGGATGTTCTCCATTCTCATCGCGTGGAATTCTAACAGGAGATGACGTCCTACTTTCTACAGCTACAGCAACAGCTTCGTTAGTCAAATAGCCTCGCATTTTGCCACCAAAATCTTTGAATCCAAAACGCAAACGCTGATGTATTGCTTTTGGTAAAACTTCAGAAAGTTGGCGTGAAACCGTACCTGGCTTGTACGAATTAACAGGAAGGTCAGCGCTCATTTTACCCTCAACAAAATCTGCTAACCGCTGCGCTGGAGCAGTTTGGGTTCCACCACCTGCTTTGCAGGCATTTCGTTCTACAAATTGCTGATACCGCAAACCTGCCAAAGGTCCAGCAGAGGCAAATTGCTTATAGTCTGAAGGCTCAACTGGAACCACAATACCAGAATTAGCGAAAGGGTTATTTCGTTTGCTCGGACTCCAACCATTGGTTACAATTTCTCCCGGAGCAGTGGCGCAAGGCGCAATAATGCCACCGGGGCACATACAGAACGAATAGACGCCTCTTTCCTTTACCTGACTAACTAATGCATAAGCCGCTGGCGGAAGTGCTTCGCACGAAACACCGTGGTACTGAATGGAATTAATGAGTTCTTGCGGATGCTCTACCCGAACGCCCATGGCAAACTGCTTGGCTTCAATTTCAATACCTTTTTTGTGCAGCAATTCGTAAATATCTCTGGCAGAATGCCCCGTGGCTAGAATGAGCTTTTTGGTTTCAAGCTTTTCATCTTGGTTAATAACAACACCAGCAATGGCATCGCCATTCAAGTGAATATCGGTGAGTTTGGCGTTAAACCTCACTTCTCCTCCACACGCTTCTATCTGTTCACGAATTTTTGTGATAATCTGCGGCAGTTTATTCGTTCCAATATGAGGATGGTTGTTCACCAGAATATCATCATCTGCACCAAACTGAATGAACGTGCTGAGGATGCGTTTTACATCTCCACGTTTGGTGGAACGTGTGTAGAGTTTTCCATCAGAATACGTTCCTGCCCCACCTTCTCCAAAGCAATAGTTACTTTCTGGATTAACGATGTGTTCCTTATTCAGCGCAGCTAAATCGCGCCTTCTATCGCGTACGTTTTTACCCCGTTCTAAAACGATGGGCTTAATGCCTTGCTCTATCAACCGCAAGGCGGCAAACAATCCTGCTGGACCAGCTCCTACAATTACTACATGTTCGGCTTTTGAGACATCCTGAAACTCGCGCTTCTCAAACTTAGGATGATGTGGTTCTGGCTTTTCGTCTTTGGCGTATACACGAACGCGCAAGTTGAATTTGATGCTTCTATTCCGTGCATCAATACTTCTGCGGAGTTCCTGAAAACCTGCCATTTCTG
>DMRV01000106.1 GCA_003456455.1 Flavobacteriales bacterium | reverse complement strand
GTCTGCTGTTGGCAATCCTAAATACTCATCTTCAAACATTCCGTATCCCAAGTCATCAATAATCTGACCTGATACAACTGTCAATTCGTTTACATCTACGTTAGGAGCATCTGTAGAACCATGGTATACCAATACATCCGTATTCAGAATTCCTGATGTTGCAGCTTCTCTTGCTCCAACATATACATCTAAACCTAGTGGTTGTGGTGTAATGTAACCTGGACTAACTGTTCCGTTAGCAATAGCTATATATGTTGAATCTGGAAATAGGAATGGGATGTCTGCTAAATCTACAGAGCCTGCCAAACCTGCTCCTGCTGGTGCAGCATTTATATCTAATGGCATTCCTGCTGGAAGGTCGATAAAACCGGTTGATGTTCTGAATGCGAAACCAGGCACAGCCAAATCTCCGTTTACGTATACATCTACTACATCGAGTAATGTATCTGCTGCGTTATGAATAATTTCTACACGTGCTTCTGGAGAACCAAGCTCCAATAACGGTCCTGCTGCTCCTGTTGAAACGAAAAGACCAAATGCTGGACCATCATTTGTTCCTACAGGCGTATTTGGAGACAAGAAACCTGAAGCCAAAACGGTTAATGCGGCTCCATCAACACCCAAATCTGCCAAAGCGGCATAGTAAGCTGCAACAGCAGCACCAGATGCGTCTGCTTGCACTTGTAGCGTGTAGTTAGCTACTCCCAACGGTAAATAATCGGCTGTAAACTCACCGTAAGAAAGATTTGAAACAACCTCTGCTCCACCTGTTTGCACTAACTCATCTACATCAACTGTAGGTGCATTAGTAGAACCATGGTATACAAGCACATCGTTTGCTCCTGCACCTGGTGCAGCTGCTTCTCTTGCACCTACATAAATATCTAAAGCAAAACCTGGCGCTGGGCTAAAGTTTGTACCGTCTGCAAATCCGTTAGCAATGGCAATATATGTCTCGCCAGAAGCTAAGAAAGGAATATCAATTGCTGGCAATGCACCTGCAAGACCTGCTCCATCAGGGGCAACCTCAATTGAAAGTGGCATTCCGGCAGGAATATCAATAAAACCAGTTGTGTTTCTGAATGCCAAATCCGAAATAGCCTCGTTTCCGTTTACAAATACATCTACGATAGCAGCAAGTGGATCTGGAGAGTTATGAATAACCTCCAGACGTGCTGTTGGTGTAGGAAGTTCAATTAATGCTCCTGCAGCTCCGCCAGAAACAAAAAGTCCGAAAGCTGGACCATTGTTGTTGGTACTAGGAGCTAAAAAACCTGAAGCAACTACTGTAAGTGCTGCTTCATCAAATGCTGACAAAGGAGCGTCAAAAGCTGCAACCGCAGAACCATTTGAAGCTGCCTGAATTTGCAATGTTAAATCAACAGCAGGAAGAGTTAGGTATCCTTGAAATTCTGAGTAACCAATGTTCGGAACCACTACAGCACCTCCGTTCTGAGCCGTTTCGGCTACGTTCACATTTGGTGCATCTGTAGAACCATGGTATACAAGTACATCATTTGTTCCTGCACCACCAGTTCCTGCTTCGCGGGCCGCAGCCTGAATGTGAAGTGCAAACGGAGGAGTCGCAGAATATCCGGTTGATGTGCTAAGAATTCCGTTAGCGATTACAACGTATGTTTCGCTTGGAGCAAGTGGCCCCACAGTAGTGACGGTTTCGGCAATAATATCTGCCGCTCCATTCCCTCCTGGCTCATTACTTGTTCCTGGCGCTAATCCAATTGGAAGAGCAAGACCGGATGGCACATCTAGAAAACCAGTAGAATGACGAAATTCTAAATCGTCAATTAGAAGATTTGGTCCAGCGTATACATCTACTATGGTAGCCGCTGCATCGGGCGAATTGTGAATAATCTCCACTCTAGCATCCTGAGCCTGTGCACCGCTTGTCGCAGAGACCCCAGCTAGCATGGCTGCTAAAAATAATTTTGTGTTTTTCATTGTAAAAAAATTTGTCGATTTGCTATTTAACACAAGTGAATCTTATTTTGTTTAATATTTTTTACTTTTTATTAAACATAAAAACCTAAGTAACTGATTAATAAATAATTAAAAACAGAACATATGACTCATACAAAACCGAAATGAGCGAATAACAAACAGAAAAATCCAGCTAATTATTGGGTGAACCACTCATTTTATCAGAAGGGGAAAGCAGTGGTAATGGCAGAGCAAAAAAGCCCCTGTACAGAAGCAGCCAAACCTTAGTCGTTGGAAATAAAAGCTTGCTCTGAACGGTTGTAAATCAACTCTACTTCATCTATCCACAGCCTGGCATTGGAATTTCCTTTCCCAGCTTTATGGCTAGAAGAAAATGTAGCTAATAAATAATGTGTGTTGCTTTTACCATTCTTTTTGTAATCGAATGGAACAGAAACACGCTGCCAATCTCCCGCTGTTTGAAATGTTTTTAGCGCTGCTCCATTTGGCTGCAGACTTACTTGGTCTCGTGGTGGGTCGGTTTGCTCAAAGTTGTCATGGAGTAGAAAGGAAACTTTAGCAGAATCGGACTTGTCCGTTATTGAATATTTCGCCCAAAAGACCAAACTGTCTGGAGCATCTTTAAACGGTAACTGAAATTCAGAATCTGAAAGCACCGTTTGGTTGTAAGCACCAGATGGGCGAATAGTTGGTGCCGTTATTCTACCCGTAGTTACTGCACCGTTTACAATGACTCCTAAAGCACTCTTCGATTCAATACGAAGGCAAGAGCCTTTTCCGTTCCGTCCGTTCTTTTCCTGAAAAACACACTGAGCAGCTCCAAT
>DMRV01000107.1 GCA_003456455.1 Flavobacteriales bacterium | reverse complement strand
TCCTCTTCAAACGTAGCAACTAAGGCAGTTACCAAATAATCTGGTTTGTGCATCTCTACAGTTTGCTTTAAATCTTCCATAGGAACCGACTGTCCAAGATAGATAGTGTCAACTCCTCGTTTCTCTAAAAGGTATCGGTAAAAAAGCAAGCCCATTTCGTGCAACTCTCCTTCACGCAGGAAGAAGATAGCCTTATTCTCTTTTACTTCTGTTGTATACAGCTTATCAATGGCCGCATACATTTTTTGAATGATTAAGCTACTAATGAAATGTTCCTGAGCTGGATTAATGGTGTTTGCCATCCACATTATTCCAATTTTCTGGAGGAAAGGGTACAGCACATTAATGCAGGCGTCTTCAAAACCAAGCCTATCAGTTGCATCTTTTAAGACCTTCTCAAACTTAAGTCTATCTAAGTCAACCATAGATACAATAAGTACATCTATGTAAGTATCAAAAGAAGACTCGCTAAAACCTATTTTCTCAACTTCCTCGCAAAGGTCTTTATAGTCTAGTTTGGAAATTTTGGAAATTTTAAGCCCATGGTTATTGAGCAAAGCAACGTTCAGCAACTTTTTAAGGTCACTATCGCAATATGTTCTAATGTTGGTATCTGTTCGGTCTGGTGTTATTACACCATATCGCTTTTCCCAAATACGAATAGTATGAGCTTTAATGCCCGAAAGCGTCTCTAAGTCCTTAATGCTATACTTCCCCATTATTGTTTCCATCACTTAGGTAACGCAGAATTGGCATACTTGTTCATAAGCAATTCAAATCTGTATTCAAATATGCCTTTAACCTTTGACTCTATGAAGAGTGCGTTTACCAACTTACCAACAATTCCAAGTGGAACACGGTAGTGAAGAATGTCTGTCATAAGCACGCCACCTTCTTGTTCTTGGAAATGATGTTGGTGATGCCAGAAGGCATACGGACCGAATCGCTGCTCGTCTATAAACATCTTCCGGTCTTCTACTTGTGTTATCTCAGTAACCCATCCAGATGTAAAGAACGGAAACGGAGTTACGTTATACTGTACAATCTGACCAGCATACATTCTTGGAATCTCCTTGGTAAGGATTTCAAATTTCATCTCTGGAGGAGTAATCTCATTCAAATTCTGCGGAGCAGAGAAGAAATCCCAAGCTTCGTCCAGAGAAATAGGTAAAAACTGTTCAAATTTATGGTAGTGCAATTTCATTTTAATAAATCGTTTAGTGCTTCTTGTAGTTTCGGAAATTCGAATTCGAATCCCGCGTCAATTAGTTTCTGATTAGAAACCCGTGAGCCATCTGTAACAACAGTGGACATCTCCCCCATTACCATTTTTATTAAAAACTGAGGTACTGTAGGTAAGAATGTTGGACGGTTTAAAGCCTTTCCAATTTTCTTAATCATTGTATTCTGATTGGCATGCTCTGGAGCAGCCACATTATATGGTCCGTTCAGGTTATTGTCCTCAACAGCCTGAAGGAAAAATTCTACTAAATCGTCTATATGAATCCAGGGCATCCATTGTTTGCCTGAGCCAATAGCAGCTCCAAAACCAAGTTTTGTTGGCTTTACAAGTTTAGGTAATGCGCCAGCGTCCTTCATTAATACTACGCTAATTCTTACCCGAACTTCTCTATCTGCTACAGGCTTAAACACTTGTATAGCATTTTCCCACATTCGGCAAGTTGTGCCTAGAAAATCAGTTGAGGGGCTACTTTCTTCAGTAAAAATCTCGCCTGAAGTAAGGCCACCATAAAAGCCTACGGCTGAGGATGATATAATGGCTTTAATTCGTTGGTTGCGAGACTGAAGCGCATTAGCCAACATTTTAAGCGGCTTAACTCTACTCTCTAAAATCTCTTTCTTTCTTGCTGGCGACCATGCCTTATCCGCTATACCGGCACCTGCCAGATGAATAATATGCGTGACATCAATCAACGCGCTTTCATCCAATTCTTCTTTATCCAAATTCCAGACAAAGGATTCAACTCCTGGAATATTCTTTTTGCTGCGTCCAATAATAGACACTTGATGTCCTTTGAAAAGTAATCTCGGGATGAGAGACCTTCCTACAGAACCTGAACCACCTGTTATGAGAACCTTTGCCATGTTTTGAGTATAAAAAAGCGTCCCGCCCCTAGCGGAACGGGACGCTTATTACTTGCAGTTAATTATTTAACTACTTGCAGTTTAGTAGATAGTACGCCATCGTTAGTACGAAGGTTTACGAAATAGAAACCAGCTGTTAACTCACTTGCTGGAATTTCAACTCTGTGATTTCCAGAGAGCATTTCGCCAAAGCTTCTTACAACTACTTGCTGTCCCATCATATTCACTACTTCCAAATTGATGTTTGTATCATCAGTAAGGTCGAAGAACATTGTAGCATTGTCGTTAGTAGGATTTGGAAACAAACCAGCGTTGCTGATTGACTCAATATCTTCAATTCCAGTAACGTTTGATAAAGGAATCAAATCTCCTTCTGCGCCTAAAGACACCCAAAGACCAAATCCTGCACCGTTATTGTTATCTTCTGGAGAAAAGAAACCAGAAGCTAGCACAGTTAAAGCTGCTCCTTCTGTCATTAGTGTTGCTAGTGGAGCACTAAATGTTGCCACGTTTACAGCACCAGTTTCATCCTGAATAGTCAACTCATAGTTTACAGTTGCAAGCTCCAGATATCCATCAGCGTTAAACTCACCATAAGAGATATCGTTTACAAGCACTCCTGCTGGGAAAGCAGTTTCTGATACATCCACCGTTGGAGCATCTGTAGAACCATGGTACACCAATACATCTGTGTTTGTTGCACTTGATGTGGCAGCTTCTCTTGCTTCAGCATAAATATCCAATCCAAAAGCTGGAGTTGCTGAATATCCTGTTGAACCTGGAAGGATTCCGTTTGCAATTGCAATGTATGTCTCTCCTGAACCCAAGAATGGGATGTCAATTGAAGGCAAAGCACCTGCAATACCAGCTCCATCAGGAGCAACTTCTATAGAAAGTGGCATTCCAGCAGGAACATCAATAAAACCAGTTGTTGTTCTGAATTCGAAGTTTGGAATCAACTCTGCTCCATTTACAAACACATCTACTACAGCAGCACCTGCATCTGCAGCGTTGTGAATTACTTCCAATCGTGCCATTGGCATTGGAAGCTCCAATAATGGACCAGCAGCACCTGTAGATACCCAAAGACCAAATGCTGGACCACTGCTATTAACTGATGGGTCTAAGAAACCAGACGCAAGTACAGTCAAAGCCGCTCCATCAACTCCTAATGTTGACAATGGCGCATCAAATGCTGCAACAGCACCTCCACTTGAGGCAGCTTGTACTTGAAGCAAGTAATCTTCTACACCAAGTGCTAAATACCCTTGAAATTCTGAGTAAGAAAGGTCGTTTACAGCCTGTCCCATTACAACGTTTAATTCATCTACATCTACCATTGGCGCATCCGTTGCTCCGTGATAAACAAGAACATCATTTGTTCCTGCTCCACCAGATGCTACTTCTCTTGCATCAGCATAGATATCTAATCCAAAAGGTGCTGCGGCTGCATCTGGAGCATAACCAGACCCAGAAACGATACCATTTGCAATAGCGATGTATGTTTCGCCAGAAGCTAAAAATGGAATATTGATAGCTGGCAATGCACCCGCAAGACCTTGTCCATCAGGGGCAACTTCAATTGAAAGTGGCATTCCCGCTGGTAGTGTGATAAAACCAGTACTCGTTCTGTAAGCGAAATCTGGAACTGCTTCTTCTCCATTTACAAATACGTCTACTATAGCTGCTGCTGCATCAGAAGAATTGTGAATAATCTCAATTCTTGCCTCTGGGGATGGTAACTCAACCAATGGACCTGCCGCACCTGTAGATGCCCAAAGACCAAAACCTGCTCCTTCGTTATCTGGATTAAAGAAACCTGACGCAAGAACTGTTACTGCAGCACCCTCTAGACCTAAAGCTGCCAATGGTGCATCATAAGCAGCAACTGCAACAGGAGAACCTGCTCCTGTAATCTGCAGTAAATAGTCTGCTGTTGGCAATCCTAAATAATCATCTTCAAACATTCCGTATCCTAGGTCGTCAATAATCTGACCTGATACAACTGTCAATTCGTTTACATCTACGTTAGGCGCATCTGTAGAACCATGGTATACCAATACATCTGTATTAAGTAATCCTGTTGTTGCAGCTTCTCTTGCTCCAACATATACATCTAAACCTAGTGGTTGTGGTGTAATGTAACCTGGACTAACTGTTCCGTTAGCAATAGTTATGTACGTTGAATCTGGAAATAGGAATGGGATGTCTGCTAAATCTACAGAACCTGCTAAACCTGCTCCTGCTGGTGCAGCGTTAATATCTAACGGCATTCCTGCTGGAAGGTCGATAAAACCTGTAGAAGTTCTAAATGCGAAACCTGGCACAGCCAAATCTCCGTTTACGTATACATCTACTACATCTAATAGCGTATCTGCTGCATTATGAATAATTTCTACACGTGCTTCTGGAGAACCAAGCTCCAATAACGGTCCTGCTGCTCCGGTTGAAACGAAAAGACCAAACGCTGGACCATCATTTGTTCCTACAGGTGTGTTTGGAGACAAGAAACCTGAAGCCAATACTGTAAGAGCAGCACCATCAACACCCAAATCAGCCAAAGCTGCATAGTATGCTGCAACAGCAGCACCAGATGCATCTGCTTGTACCTGTAGCGTGTAGTTAGCTACTCCCAACGGTAAATAATCGGCTGTAAACTCACTATAAGAAAGATTTGAAACTACCTCTGCTCCACCTGTTTGCACT
>DMRV01000347.1 GCA_003456455.1 Flavobacteriales bacterium | reverse complement strand
CTCAACTTCGGAAATCCTTATTCTCCTGAAGTGTATTGGCAATTTGTAGGAGCAATAAAAGGAATGGGAGCTGCTTGCCGCAAATTCGATACACCCGTAACAGGAGGAAATGTAAGTTTCTACAATCAATCGGTTTTCGGAGACAAAACCGAACCTGTCTTCCCTACTCCAACTATTGGAATGGTTGGACTTTTGAGTGATAAAGAAAACCGAATGACCTTGGACTTCAAGAAAGATGGTGACCTTATCTACTTGGTTGGAACTTCAAGAAATGACGTGAATTCGTCTGAATATCTATACAGTTATAGAGAAGTTAAAGGTTCGCCTGCTCCGTATATGGACTTGGACGAAGAACACGCTTTTCAAGGACAGGTTCTTTCTCTCATTACCGAAAAAACAGTTCAATCGGTTCACGATGTTTCCGATGGTGGATTATTCGTTTCTGTTCTTGAATCGGCTATGCCAAATGGCTTAGGTTTTGAAATTGAAACAGACGATGAGATCAGAAAAGACGCCTTCCTATTTGGAGAAAGCCAAAGCCGCGCAGTTGTTTCTGTTTCTCCAGAAAAGCAAGAACGTTTTGTAGAAATGATGTCAGCCTCAGAAATTGACTTCTCACTTCTCGGAACCGTTACATCAACCAATCAAATGGTGGTTGACGGAGAAGATTTCGGAGAGGTTAGTCAAGCAGATAAAACGTACAATTCTGTATTGGCCGAAAAGATGGCATAGGTATTTAAACTAAACCATTGATTGCTTGGTTTATGATTTCTATAAACCGAACTCATCAAAGTACATTTGGTGAATATGGGTGAAACCTTATTTTTGATGACTTGATAAAGATCAAACAGTCAATTTGACTTTCAAATGCAAAAATTAACAATATGAGTCGTCCACTTCCATTAGATATGATGTACCGTTGGGAAAGAGAATCTCCCAACCTCGTTTTTATGCGCCAACCGATAAACGGCAAATGGCACGAATGGACTTGGAAAGAAACGGGTCAGGAAGTACGAAAAATGGCAACCTACCTGAAAGGTTTAGGTTACGAGCCAGGCACTAAAATTGCCATGATTTCTAAGAACTGTGCTCATTGGATTATAGCCGATTTGGCGATTCAAATGGCTGGTTACTGCGGTGTTCCATTGTATCCAAACCTAAATGAAGAAACCATCAAGCAAATTTTGGAGCACAGCGAATCCAAAATGTTGATGGTAGGTAAGTTGGATGATTGGGCTTCTATGCGACCAGGTGTTCCTGATAATGTGAAGTGTATCGCTTTCCCGTTCTATGCAGAACAAGGGTATGAGGAATGGAACGATTTGGTTAAGAATGTTGAGCCAATTAAGGATAACGTTCATCGAGACCCGAATGATATGGCTACCATTATCTACACTTCTGGTACCACCGGAATGCCGAAAGGTGTGATGCACAAGTTTCACAACTTTGGTTGGGCTGCAGAAAAAGCAATGGGCGAATTGAATTTGCAACCGCACACGCAGCGTTTCTTCTCTTACTTGCCATTGTGCCATATTGCTGAAAGATTGTTGGTAGAAATGGGAAGTATTTACACAGGAAGCCCTGTTTCGTTCGCTGAATCGTTGGACACGTTTGCTGCAAACTTGGCAGAATCTAAGCCAACGGTGTTCTTAGGTGTTCCACGAATTTGGAGCAAATTCCAACAAGGGATTTTGGGAAAAATGCCGCAGAAAAAACTTGACTTGTTCTTGAAAATTCCAATTCTGAACGGAATTGTGAAAAAGAAAATTCAAGCAGGTTTAGGGCTTCAAGAAGCCGAAAACGTATTTACAGGAGCTGCTCCTACGCCAGACTCCCTAATTAATTGGTTTGCTAAACTGGGCATCAATATTCAGGAAGCTTACGCGATGACGGAGAACTGCTGTTACAGCCACGTTACGCGCAACGATGCTATCAAAGTAGGTTATGTTGGTCAGCCTTTGCCAGATTGCGATGTAAAATTGAGCGACATTAAAGAGATTCTTGTAAAACACGAGGCTTTGATGGATGGTTATTACAAAGAACCAGAGTTGACTGCCGAAACAATGGTTGATGGCTGGCTTCGGACGGGAGATGAGGGATACATTGACGACCAAGGTTTCTTAAAAATCACGGGTCGTGTTAAGGATCTTTTCAAAACCACTAAAGGAAAATACGTTGCGCCTTCTCCAATTGAAATGCATATTTCCGAAAATTCGGACATTGAACAGGTTTGTTTGGTTGGCGATGGAATTCCACAACCAATTGCATTGGTGGTAATCTCAGAATCCGGTGTTTTAAAGTCAAAAACTGAACTGACTGATAGTATTCTGAAAACGCTTGACCGAGTAAACCCATTATTGGACCACCACGAGCAGGTTAAGAAAATTGTTGTGGTCAAAGAAGCTTGGACGGTGGAGAATGAATTACTTACGCCAACCATGAAAATTAAGCGTAATCCGATTGAGAAAATATACCATAAGAACTATGAAACGTGGTACGAATCTCCAGACCGAATTATTTGGGAATAAATAGAAATTCAAAATTCTGAAAAGCCGTTTTACTAGTAAAACGGCTTTTTTTTTATTCTATGATTAAACCTTTTGAAAAATTAGAACTCTTAGCTATGACATTAGCAAAAGAGGAAAACTCAAAAACACAGATTTACGCCATAATTTAAGCCCTCTGAATTCAAACCCAACCAATAAAACGATGAAACACTTTTTAACTCTGTATGCTTTGCTTCTACTTGCAAGCTTTAGTAGTGCACAAGATTTTAACGGTTACGTGCTTTATGCAGACCAAAACTCAGGCACTGGGTATCTGATTAATTCGGATGCAAATATTGAAAGGACTTGGACTCTTCCTTCTTCCGCCAACTACGCTTGTGCGTTGGACGATGATGGAAACTTCGTCTACGGAGCCGTTAACAATGGCAACCAGTTAAATGGCGCTGCTGTTGGGGGAAAAATCATCTCAATTGATGAAAACAATAACACCAATTGGAGTTACACGTATTCGACTTCTAGTTACGTTCAGCATCATGATATCTGCCTGATGCCAAACGGTAATGTTTTACTAATTGCTTGGGAAGTAAAGTCTACTTCAGAACTAGAACAACATGGCTATAACAACCCAAGCAGTGAAAAATGGCCAGACCATATAGTTGAGGTACAGCAAAATGGCACAGGAGGCGAGATTGTGTGGGAATGGCACATGTGGGATCACATAATCCAAGACCATGATGCGAGTAAAGACAACTATGGTGTGGTTGCGGACCATCCAGAATTATTGGATATAAATGTTGCTGTTAGTTCTTCTGGTGGCGGTCCTGGTGG
>DMRV01000351.1 GCA_003456455.1 Flavobacteriales bacterium | reverse complement strand
GTTTTGGAAGAAACTGGCTTGATGAGATTT
The DNA here is from genome assembly GCA_003456455.1 of Flavobacteriales bacterium. Taxonomy (GTDB): domain Bacteria; phylum Bacteroidota; class Bacteroidia; order UBA10329; family UBA10329; genus UBA10329. The sequence goes on along the minus strand of DMRV01000351.1, from coordinate 3,681 downwards.
TTATCAAGCCCATAATAATCGGCCACTTCTCTAACCAAATCAATAATGCTGAATTGATCTTTCCCTGAAATGTTATAAATACCGGTTGCACTTTTATCAACGGCTAGAATGCAGCCATCAGCAAGGTCTTCGGCTAGTGTTGGCGAACGAAATTGGTCATCTACCACATTAATAGGATTTCCTTTTTCTAACGCGCCTTTTGCCCAAAGCACAATATTGGAACGGCTCATATTATCTACAATCCCGTAAACCAAAACAGTTCTCAGAATCGCCCATTTGAGTTTGCTATTTTGAACAATGAGCTCGCCTTTCCACTTGGCATTTCCGTAATAACTCAACGGATCGGCAACACCTTCTTCATCATACGGCCCTTCTTCTCCATTAAAAATAAAGTCGGTTGAAATGTGCACCAAATGGCAATTGTTCCGCTCCGCTGCATCAACGATATAATGTACCGCGTCTACATTGGCGCGGTCGCAAGCAGCATGATCTAGCTCACAATCATCAACCTGTGTCATAGCTGCGGTATGGATGATGGCATCAGGTTTTACTTGATCAATAACCGCGTCAACATTTTCTCGACTTTCAATGTCTAACGAGTGGAAGGTGTAACCATTTTGCTCGAGCAACCGGTTTTCGCCTCTTGCTGTAGCAACCAACTCAACATCGGTTCTGTCCTTGAGTTTATAAACGACTTTTTGGCCTAACAAACCATTAGAACCTGTTACTAGAATCTTTTTCAAACTATCCTGTTATATCGTTTTTCATATTGGTAACCTGCTTAGATGTGCCTAACACAAATAGCTTTGATTCCAATTGTATCTGAGTATCAGGTGATGGGTTGAATACATATTCGCCAAGTGATGTTTTGAAACCCACAATATTAGCTCCCCAATTCTTGCGAACATTTAACTGCTTGATGGTTTGCCCTATGTAAGATTTTGGAAGCGCGCTACATTGAATCTCCTCAATGTGAGCTTCTACGCTTGATTGTCCTGTGAGCATATCAATAAACTCAACTACATCTGGCTTTACTACCAATTGCGCCATATGCGCGCCACCCACCTTATCAGGCATAATTACATTATCCACTCCGGCATGACGCAATTTTGTATCTGAATTATCCTCAGAAGCTCGGCTAATAATTTTAATTTTTGAATTATTCACACGTGCAGTTAGAACCACAAAGAGGTTGTCGGCATCATTAGGTAGTGCTGAAATGAGCGCTCTTGCATCCTTAATTCCTGCCCGAATTAACACATCATCGTGAGTAGCATCTCCTTCAATGAAAAGAACTTGGTCAGTCTCCATCAATTCAGAAATAATCTCCTTGTCTTTTTCAACTATAACGCACGTAACGCCATTTTCAATAAGCGTTTGATATGCTTGACGACCGTTGCGACCATACCCACAAAGGATGGTGTGATTCTTTAATTTATCAATTGTTCTGTCCACGCGGATGTGTAAGAGTAATCTTCTGAAATCGCCATCGACCACATATTTTGTGACCTCGGTGATGGTGTAGGCGAATGTACCAAAACTGCCTAGTATGAGGAAAATTGTGAAAATTCTTCCCTCGAAAGAAAGTGGCTTTACTTCGTTAAAACCAACTGTGGTTACGGTAATCACCGTCATGTAAACGGCTTCCCAAAAATCGAAACCTTCGAAAAACATGTAACCTACAACGCCAATCAGCAGCAGCAAGCTGATGATGAAAAAGGGAAAATAAATGGTCCGAATGCGTTTCCTCACGGCCTCAAAGAAACACTATAAGTCCCAAACACTTTTGCGCTTTGACTGAATAGAAGGTTTAAAATAGTGTTTGTGCTCAAGAATAAACGAGCTGATGAGGTAAACAATGATGGGTGAACCGAAGGTAAAGAACGAAAGGTAAATGAAATACATGCGAATACTTGTGGCCTTGATTCCGAGTTTTTCGCCAAGCCAAGAGCAGACCCCAAACAATTGGAATTCGACCAATGAAACTACTTTGTTTTTTTCTTCAGAACTCACGATTCGCGCTTCAAAATATTGGCACCAATGCTGCAAATTAAGCATTTTTTGTGGTCGCAGAAGTTAGTTTTAAGTTCAATCAGCGCTTGAGATTCGGCCGCATTCCTAACTTTCAACCCCTTATTTGCAAACGCATTTACCTTGACGTTCTTCTCTGCTTCTAGTTGTTCCAAAAGCGTTAAAGCACGGTCTTGCAACTCAGGTTTTGCTTCGCGATGCGCAGAAACAAAAAGAAAAGGTGCAACTGCGTTGATAAGGATGTTCCGCGCCATGGTTGTTCCAATACGCTTTGGTTTTGAATTGGATTCCGCCCCGAAACTATAGTGCGTTTTCCAATACTCAGAAGAGGAAATCCCTAATGATTTGATTTGAACATCATTCGTTTGATTAGAAAACCAGCGGTAGAACGCTCCTGTTTTCTGGAACAGTGCAGCCAACTGAGCAATTCGAACAGTTGCAAAGTTAGCAGGCCGCAATCGAAGGAATTTCCAAAGCTTTTCGTCTAATGGCTTCAAGTCATATTTATGCTGGAGAAAACCGTATTCCTTTTTTAGTTGCTCGGAATATTCGTCTTTCGGGTTTTCTAACAACCCAGCATTTCCGAACAGAATAGCTTCCAACTGAAACAGGTTATCTTGATGTTTGGATAGCACTTTCCAAGGAGTTTGTCTAGCAAGCTGTTCAAATGGCTCGGCATTCACTTTCATCCCAAAGGCGCGAAAAAGCACAATCATAAAAGCCTGCTCCAAGTCTCCGTTGCATTCATCAAGCAACGAATTCATCCATTCAGATTTTCGCTGTAAACGACCTACTAATAAGGAATCGAACCACGCGTTTCTAATCAATTCAGGCACTTCAAGGAACTGCGTTCCGCAGGGAATTGTATCAGATGAATTATTGAGGTTCTCATAACGCCCCAATACTTGGTCAGAAACTAAATCCCTCAATACTACGGTTGGAAATGAACCAAGCGACTCCTTCAAATCATCTTCAAAAACCACATGCAAAATGATGTTTACATATGCGGAATCGGTTTGATGATTGTGCCTCAACCAATCAGAACTACGAACATGAATTTCAACATTCCCAGCCCACTCGGTTCCATCAACTTTTATGCGCGAATTGCGAAAATCAGGGCCTGAATCGGCATTCAATTCTCCTGGTTTAAGAATTACCAACGACTGACCATCACCCGTTTTCAACTCTTGTGAACTGAACAAACGATGTTGCCAAATGTGATGTAAAAGTTCTTCCTTAGGGCGAAGCATAAACTAAAGATGATTGTTTTTCGTAATACTGGCACGTTTTTCAGTTCAAATAGAGTAATTTATTTTACAAATGAAAACACAACTCGCCAACCTATCGAACTGCCAAATTGTAAAAGAAAACATCGCTTTGCGTAGATTCGTTCCTATGCTTAGCCGTCTCATTTTCGGAACCTTTTTACTGGTGTCTTTCTCGGCAAATGCGCAAGAACTCAAACTTGCAAAAACTGTAGTCGGCAAATTTGATTACATGACTACCGACCATATTGGAAGGTTGTATTTAGCGAAAAGAGATGAGCTTTTCCTATATTCTGAAGAAGGCAACTTGATGTACCAGTATAGTGATTTAAGCCTTGGCACCATCACAAATGTGGACACACGAAACCCACTAAAACTGCAACTT
>DMRV01000381.1 GCA_003456455.1 Flavobacteriales bacterium | reverse complement strand
TAAACACGAGTTATAAATCGATAATTAAACCATTGATATTATTAAGTACATATTAAATTTGTAATCAGTAAGTCCGCGGTTCGAGTCCGTGTGGGGGCACCATTTCATTAAATAAAATCAACAACATAGAGCAAATCGTGTCGCATGGGTTTGTGTAACCGAAAGTTATAAACAGTTATAAACAACACCCTGTTAATTTCATATTAATCGAGTCTGGCGATTTTATAAACGCCTAAGCATGGTGTTTAGAGTACCTTGGATAGAACATTATGATACTCAGGCACGTCGTTGGGGTACATTTTTATCGTTTTTTCTTTCCCGACAGTAAGGACAATGTTTTTGCTTTCTAACTTTTCCACCACCTGTCATTTGTTTGGGTGTTAAGACCCATTCATGTTCTGGAAAATCCAAACATTGCCAAACAAATTGATTATTATTGCCATATGTTATGTCGAACGTGGACGTGTCACCGTTTTTTGTTGGGTGAAACATTTTTGCTATTTCAGGGTGTGTCCAACCTAATGATTTACAGATATTGCAGGATGCGCCTTGTGAGTTACGCCTAACTATTTTTTGTTGGTATTCATGACTATTGGGACATTGCCACCAAGCATTATAAGTTGAATTAGGCATGAAATTTAAAGGTGACAACGGAGTATTTTTCGTAGGGTGCCATTCATCTGCCAACTTTGGATTTACAGATGCCAAAGACCTTTCGGGAAATGGTGAAGGGAATGCTTCTATGTAGGTACGGTATAGTTCGTCGTTAATAAATCCTGGTGCATTCTGATAATTTTCAATTGTGGCAGGATCACGTGAAATTATCGCCAATAACCCTTCGATTACAGACTTTTCAATAGGTTCACTCTTATTAATGAGAAAATCTTTTTCCTGTAAAACGGGTAGCGGCGTCTCTCTAACTCTGATGACCCTGAAACCTAGTTTGTTCAGATGAGCGGTCTTTTTTAAATCCGTTTCTTGCTTATCTTGATGCCAGTAAGACCCATCGTACTCGATGACGACGTTGACTTCAGGAATGAAAATATCTGTCTCAAAACCGTCAAACTTTGTTCGATGTTTTACCTTACCAAAGCACGCCATGAATTCAGTCAGAATTCTAATCTCGTTTCTCGAAGATTGGTTTGAGCACTTCGGACATCCACGATTATTACCTGTCCGATGCGCTATGGTGGTCCGCCACTTATGCCCCCTACTACAGACCCAAAATACTTTCTTATTTGACATTGGAACATAGTCGGATGGCGTTTTGTCGTTATGATCAAAGTCCCATTCTTTAACCAAATCTGGAAATGTTACTGCAAGATTGTATTCTGGACTTGGTTTCTTTCCCGCACAGTAGGGGCATCCAGTATTCATATTGGTTCTGGACGTAATTATTGTCTGATATTCATGGGATTTTTCACACACCCACCAAACTTTTTTGTTGGATTGCGGAAGGAAATCTTCTGGTTTGCCTTGATTTCTCGGCGACCATTCTTTTGCAATCTTAGGAAACTTAACTAGTAGATTGTTCTCTTCTGTCGCAAGTTTACCAGCACAATAAGGACATCCACTCCGCAATCCATCGTTTGGCGCAGATCTTGAGTCAATTGCGGTTTGCCAAGAGTGCCCTTTAGAGCACTTCCACCAAACTTTATAATAACTATTTGGCGTACAATTCTCTGGAAGGATTTCATTTTTGTCATAATCCCAATCTTTACAGAGAGTTGGGTTCAGAACTGCCAGGTTGTAGTCTGACGATGCTTCATATCCTGCACAATAACGACAACCACTACCACGAATTGTACGTAGTCTTACTTCTGTTTCCCAGTCATGTTCATGAACAGAACAGTGCCACCAAACTCGTTCGTGTGACCCTTCCACCAAGTCGTCAGGTGATTTCGTATTTTTTGTTGGATGAAACTCAGCAAGCAAATCTGGGTAGTCGGAAAGGTATTTTTTTCCAACTGGTAATTCAGGAAATAATTCTTTTTGTTTTCGGGTCATGCCACATCAATCAACTTTTGTTTATCATACTCAGAATGTCGCAACATCGAAATCCTAAATACTTTCACCTAAGGTCTGAGCGTTCTGTAGTTTGACTTGAACAGTATTGAAGAACTATTCTTTCAACATATTCGGAGGATAAGATTATGAATAAGATTTGGTACGGCGTGGGATTTTCAATTATACCGTTTTTCGTCTTGGTGTTAGGTTATTTGAATGTTCACCCTGAATTGTATCGATCGGTGCCTGCCAGTTTCTCAGACCCTGCGTCTTATCCATCCACTAAAATCGCATGGAATGATGAAGAGGAGAAGAAAAACCCACCAATTCAATTCGTCTCGAGCGATCACAAAGGATTAAACGTTTGGACAGAAATCAAAACGATTAAATCTTTTTGGGATCTGTGGAATTCGCCCTCATCTGAACTTGAATATGAATGGGAATATGTCGTGAAAAACATAAGTGACGATAAGATATCCATTACTGTTTACTATAAGTTAGTGGATGAAAACGATAATGAATTGAGTGAAAACTCTAGAACAGACACAGTTGATCCAGGTGAGACTTTAACGCTCAAAAATACACACCGTATTGACTACGATAAGTTATCGCTTGTTGCTCGCGGAAGTTGGTCAATCAGCAATCGAGTCGCTCGGTAACTTCGATGGTGTACGACAGTCCATTCCTAAAAAATAGAAACCGCATAGTTGAAAACGAAATTGGTTTCGTGATTTTGGATGGGTTTCCTGTTTCAGAGGGACACTGCCTTGTGATCCCTAAACGTGTGTATGCGGACTATTTTGAATCTACAGAAGAAGAAGTGATCGGACTGCAAAAATTGGTGATTGAGACAAAAAGTTACCTCGATCAAAATTACAATCCTGATGGCACTGTCATGTGTGGACG
>DMRV01000278.1 GCA_003456455.1 Flavobacteriales bacterium | reverse complement strand
TCTTTCATAGCTGCATTCACATCTTCTAGGGTTACCGTTTTATTCAAAGTCAGGTTCAAAATAGCTAACGACCCATCTGGAGTTGGTACACGAACCGCATTTGCAGTCAGTTTACCACCCAAAACGGGAATTACTTTAGAAACCGCCTTACCAGCACCTGTTTCCGTAATTACCATGTTCAGCGCAGCAGAACGACCTCTTCTGTATTTCTTATGGAAGTTGTCCAGCAAGTTTTGGTCGTTAGTATAGGCATGTATTGTTTCAATGTGTCCTTTCTCTACACCAAACTTCTCTTCTATTACAGCTAAAACTGGAGAAATAGCATTTGTTGTACAAGATGCTGCCGACCAAATATCATGTCCGTCAGGTTGAAAATCATGGTGGTTTACACCATGAACGATATTGGGAATATTCCCTTTTCCGGGAGCAGTCAACATCACCTTGCTCACTCCTTTCGATTGCAGATGAAGACCCAATCCATCTTCGTCTCTCCAAACACCCGTGTTATCAATTACCAATGCATCGTTAATACCGTAAGCAGTGTAATCAATCTCATTCGGGCTATTGGCTGCAATCATATTAACGGTGTGTCCGTTTATGATTAGAGCTTTATTTTCTACATCAACAAGAACGGTTCCGTTGAACACGCCATGAATTGAATCTGTTCTCAACAAATCTGCTCTCTTGCGAATGTCTAGCTCAGAATTGGAACGAGTTACGATAGCTTTCAATCTCAACTGATCGCCTTTGGCAGATTGAGAAATCAATTCTCTTGCAGCCAATCGGCCAATTCGTCCAAACCCGTAAAGAACCACATCTTTCGGCTTTGTAGCTTCTCGACCATCATTTACGAAACTCCCGATTTTGTCATTCAGAAATGATGCAACGTCAGAACCAGATGCTTTTGCATCAGTCCATTCGTAAGCCAATTTCCCAAGATCGATTTTAGCTGGGGCCAAATCCATTGCTAGAATTGCTTCAGCTACTTCTAAACTATTGAAAACAGAAATATTTTTACCAACTACTTTTCTAGCATAATCATGCTGAGAAAGGATTTCGCTTACGCTGCTATCATGCAACGGTAAACGGAAAATGATTAGCTCTACCGCCTTATCAAAACGTAAAGTTCCAACAATAGACATTAGGCGAATCGCAGCTTTTTCCTGTGCGATCCAATCGTTCAACTCAGCTTCAAAACCCGTGTTTGAAGCAATCGTTTCTGTACTCATGAAAATTAATTAGTGGTTTGGTTTTATCCTAAATAAGCTTTCAGCAGTTTGCTTCGAGAGGTATGACGAAGTCTTCGGATGGCCTTCTCTTTAATTTGACGAACACGCTCTCTTGTAAGATCGAATTTTGCGCCAATTTCTTCCAAAGTAAGACCGTGGTTCATTCCAATTCCAAAGAACAATTTGACCACATCTCTTTCTCTTTCTGTAAGTGTAGAAAGTGAACGCTCAATTTCTTTTTGAAGCGATTCGTTCATCAAAGCGCTATCAGCGCGTGGCGAATCATGATTCACTAAAACATCTAGGAGACTGTTGTCTTCGCCTTGAACGAAAGGTGCATCCATAGATACGTGGCGTCCTGAAACACGCATTGTGTCAGAAATTTTCTCTTCTGGAATCTCAAGAACTTCAGAAAGTTCCTCAGCAGAAGGCTCACGCTCAAATTTCTGCTCAAGTGCAGAAAACGCTTTATTAATCTTGTTTAACGAACCAACTTGGTTCAATGGCAAACGAACAATTCTAGACTGCTCTGCTAACGCCTGAAGAATTGACTGACGAATCCACCATACAGCGTAAGAAATAAACTTGAAACCACGTGTTTCATCAAATCGCTGCGCAGCCTTAATCAAACCAAGGTTTCCCTCGTTAATCAAATCCGGAAGACTCAATCCTTGATTTTGATACTGCTTAGCAACAGAAACAACAAAACGAAGGTTTGCCTTGGTCAATTTCTCCAACGCAGCTTGATCACCAGCTTTAATCTTCTGCGCCAGGATTACCTCCATGTCCGCAGTGATTAGGTCTTCCTTGCCAATTTCCTGTAGGTATTTGTCAAGCGAAGCACTTTCACGATTAGTTATCGATTTGGTGATCTTAAGTTGTCTCATGTTGTCTGTTTCAGTTAAGTTTTTCTGTGTTCAACCACACAGCTTCTAAAAAGGGGATACAAAGATACGCAGAACGTACCTTTTTTACAATATAAATACAAAGCACAATTAGCCACTTAATGAATGAACGGAATTTGTGACTGATTGTTTCCTATTTCCTCAAAAATCGCCAAAGAACTTGATGTGCTTGACCTAAAGCAATCAGTCAGTTTTGTTTGGGCGAGTCAAAGAGGAAATTACCTTTGCGCCATGATTTACAACAATATTCTGGAAACAATTGGCAATACGCCATTGGTGAAATTAAATAAGGTTTGTAAAGACCTGCCATGTACTGTCTTGGCTAAAGTTGAAACGTTCAATCCTGGTCATTCTATAAAAGACAGAATGGCGTTGAAGATGGTTGAAGATGCGGAGGCTGACGGGCGTTTGAAACCAGGTGGAACCATTATCGAAGGAACTTCTGGAAACACTGGAATGGGATTGGCTTTGGCCGCAATTGTAAAAGGCTATCGCTTGATATGCACCATGCCAGACAAGCAGAGTAAAGAGAAAATGGATATTCTTCGCGCCATGGGCGCAGAAGTGGTTGTAACGCCTACAAATGTTGCGGCAGACGACCCGCGTTCTTACTACGAAGTTGCCAAGCGATTGAACAAGGAAATTCCAAATTCTTTCTATCCAAATCAGTATTTCAACCCAAGCAATGCCATCGCGCATTATGAGCAGACTGGACCTGAAATTTGGGAACAGACGGAAGGGAAAATAACACACTTGGTAGTTGGTGTAGGTACTGGCGGAACCATTTCTGGTGCTGGAAAATATTTGAAAGAACAAAACCCGAACATCAAGATTTGGGGGATTGACACATACGGCTCAACGCTAAAAGCTTATCACGAAACAGGAAAGATTGACCCTAACGAAATTTACTCGTACGTAACCGAAGGAATTGGCGAGGACATCATTCCATCTTGCGTTGATTTTGACGTTATCGACTACTTCGAGAAAGTGACCGATAAGGACGGCATGTTGATGACCCGTGAGTTGGCTAAAAAAGAAGGTATGCTTGTAGGTAACAGTGCAGGTTGCGCTATTCAAGGTTTGCTTCAACTGAAAGACAGACTAAAACCTGAAGATGTAGTAGTTGTGGTGTTCCATGATCACGGAACACGATACGTTGGTAAAATCTTCAACGATGATTGGATGCGTGACCGCGGATTCTTAGACAAGGACCGAATTAGTGTTGTAGAAATACATGGAGCAAAACAACCTGAGTTGATGTCTGTAGAAGCAGGTGATTCGGTAAAAGATGTGGTAAAATTGATTACTGATAATGGCATTTCTCAAGTACCGGTTTTCGAAAATGGAAAACCTGTTGGTTCAGTAACTGAGGGCAAACTCTTCAGCCATTTATTCAACAATCCAGAAGATAGAAACTGTCTTGTGCGTGATATCATGCAGTCTTCATTTCCAGAAGTAGATGGTGGAAAAAGCGTAACCGAGATTGCCGAAATGTTCAATCACGAAACGCCAGCTGTGCTTTACAAAGACGGTTCTGAATCGTACAGAATTCTAACCAAGCACGATATCATAAAAGCTATTGCGGATTAAGATGGAAACAAGAACGGTTATTGATCAAGTTGGTCGGACGGTTCTTATCCCAAAATTTCCGAAACGAATTATTTCTCTGGTTCCAAGTCAGACAGAATTATTGTTCGATTTAGGCTTGGACCAACGAGTTGTAGGCATCACCAAATTTTGTGTTCACCCTAAGGAATGGTTTAGAACCAAGGCGCGCATTGGCGGCACCAAAAAGCTTAACTTCAACACTATTTCGGATTTAAATCCCGACCTCATCATTGCCAATAAAGAAGAAAACAACAAGGAAGATATTGAACGTCTGGAAAAAGATTTCCCCGTTTGGGTAAGCGACATAAACAATCTCGATTCGGCTGTAGAAATGATTCAGCTTGTAGGTAAAATAACCCAAACCAATGCTTCTAAATTAGTAACCGAAATTGAAACTGAATTTCAGGAGCTAAAACCCATTTATCCAAAGAAAAAAACGCTTTACCTCATTTGGAAAAACCCTTACATGTCTGCAGGCTCAGACACGTTTATCCATGACATCATGAAACGGTGCGGGTTTGAAAACGCTATTTCAGATTCGCGTTATCCGCAGTTATCAGAACAAAACATTGTTGCGTTAAAGCCTGAGTTAGTTCTGCTTTCTTCAGAACCTTTTCCATTCAAAGCAAAGCACATTGAAGAGTTGCACGGGCTTTTACCAAATGCAGAAATAAAATTGGTAAATGGAGAGATGTTTAGCTGGTACGGCAGTCGATTAAAGCATGTTCCACCTTACTTGTCCACTATATTTCAATAAACCTCTCGCGATTTAAGCCAGCGCAACATCCAACGATAAGTTGATGATTCTTGCCGCTTCGGCCAATTCTTCCTCCGTATGAGCGGCATTCACAAACCCAACTTCGTATCCCGAAGGACCGATGTAAAAACCATTATTAAGCAACGAATGATAGAACTTACGGTAGATGTTCATGCTTTCTGGATCAATCTCTGACGAGCTGCGGATACTTGGACGGTCTGTAAAAGCAATCCAGTAAATAGAGCCTATAGAAAACATGCGCACTTTGTATTCCTTTTCTTCAATATGTTCTAACACAGCAGAAACTAATTTTCTAGTTTTCTTTTTCATGGCTGTGTAGAAATCTGGTTCTAACAACTGCTCTAAAGCGGCTTTACCAGCCGCCATTGCAACCGGATTGCCAGAAAGCGTTCCTGCTTGATAAACAGGGCCAAGTGGCGCAATGGAATTCATAATTTTTTCGCTGGCTGCAAAAGCTCCAACAGGCATTCCTCCACCAATAATTTTTCCAAGGGTGATGATGTCCGGTTTGATATCGTACAGACCGGTCGCTCCTTCAAACCCAACTCGGAAACCACTAATTACCTCATCAAAAATGAGCAATGCGTTCTCATCAGAGCAGATTTCTCGTAACGCACGCAGGAACTTCCCATCTTGTAAAAGCAAACCGTTATTGGCAGGGATTGGCTCAATAATTACAGCCGCAATTTCATCCTTGTGTTCTTCAAAAGCGGCTTTTACCGCTTCTTCATCATTCAATGCAATTACAATCGTTTCGTCAACAAAACTTTTGGGTACTCCAGCAGAACTAGAATTACCAAATGTGACCAATCCAGAACCAGCTTTCACAAGAAGTGAATCAACATGGCCATGATAGCAACCTTCAAACTTGATAATCTTGTTTCTTCCAGTATAACCTCTTGCCAAACGAATGGCGCTCATTACAGCTTCTGTTCCAGAGCTCACAAACCGAATTCGTTCTACGTATTTATGATTACTCAAAATCAAATCGGCCAAATCGTTTTCCTGTAGGGTTGGCGCCCCAAACGATGGGCCGTTTTTCACAGTTTCGATAATGGCATTCTCAATTTTTTCGTTTGCATGGCCAAGGATTAACGGTCCCCAGCTTCCGCAAAAATCGATATACTCGTTTCCATCAGCATCCCAAACTCTACTGCCCTTGCCTTTGGTAATGAAACGTGGTGTTCCGCCTACGCTACCAAATGCCCGAACCGGACTGTTTACTCCACCTGGAAAAAGTGTTTTCGCTTTCTCAAATAACTGCTCTGATTTTTCTGTGCTCATAATTTTCTTTCAGTGCGCAAATATAACTGGTGGGTATCTTGATTGAGTAGCTTAGACAGTCGTTCATAAATTGGCGGTAAGCTCTTCTTAAACTCGTCTGGAGTCTCGAAAAAACTTTCCACCGATACGGCTAAAAATTCCATAAAATTTTCTTCGGCATACTCTCGTAAATAGCCTTTTTTCAGAACCGCTTGGCGAATTTTCGGCTTGCTCATCAGGTTTTGTAAATCCTTAATGACTTTGGAGAAATACGGATCATACATATTTCCCTTATTAATCTCCAAAACAAGAGCATGTGTAAATTCGTGAACGCCTAAATGAAGGTTGTCATCAGGTACCGACACTCCTTCAAGAAAATCTTCCCAACTGAACACGATGGCACCTAAGGAATGTGTTTCTCCTTTGTTCACTGTGCCAGTCATTTTCGAGTAATACCTTTTTGGATAGATGAAAATATTGTTGAATCCTGGAAATTCGAACTCATCTAAACCAAATGTCAATTTTACCGCAGAAGCTGCAATTAACATCCTCATTTCTTCAGACACCATCACATTCTGTTTGCCAACTATCCTCTTTTCCTTCAAAAACCGTGTAACTCTTCTTCTAAAAAGCCTTTGACTTTTTATTGGAAGAGCGTCATAAAACCTGTAATGTTCTACGAATAATTGATGGTGTTGGATAACCTCATCTCTTCCTCTGAACATGTTTCTAGACACCCATGTTCGAGAGTATGATTTCCGGATGGTTCCTCCCAAACCCATAATCAATAACTCACCAGAAAGTTCGAAAAGAAGTTCGAAAATTGCCATTGTCCAAAAATATCAGCTAAATAGGTACTCAGTCTGATGAGCGTTACGGAATTACCGACATTTGCCACATGCAGTTCGAGAATACAAAAGCATTTGCGCAAACGCAGGACGCCAATGATCCATTAAAGGGTCTGAAAAATCGGTTTCATCACCCAAATTTGAATGGCAAACCTGCCACCTATTTCTGTGGTAACTCCTTAGGATTAGCTCCCAAAACAGCGGTTGAAAATGTAAATCAAGAATTGGATGATTGGGCAGAATTTGCTGTAGAAGGTCACTTTCACGCCAAAACGCCATGGGTTAGTTATCAGGATATTTTTCCTGAACAATTGAGCAAATTGGTTGGTGCACTACCGAAAGAAGTCACCGTGATGAATGGTCTTACAGTTAACCTTCATTTGTTGATGGTTTCATTCTATCAGCCAACCAAAGAACGCTACAAGATTATCTGTGAAGCAAAGGCTTTTCCGAGCGATCAGTACGCCTTAGAAACTCAGGTAAAACACCACGGTTTTAAACCTGAAGATGCCATTATAGAAGTTGCTCCGAGAGAGGGAGAAGACCTGATAAGAGAAGAAGATATTCTGAAAGCTATTGCAGAAGCGGGAGACGAGTTAGCGTTGGTTATGATTGGTGGAGTCAATTACTACACCGGACAGGTTTTCGATATGAAAACGATAACTGAAGCAGGGCATAAAGTGGGTGCACAGGTTGGTTTTGACCTCGCTCATGGAGCAGGGAACATTATTCTCGAATTACATGATTGGGATGTGGATTTTGCTTGTTGGTGCAGTTACAAATACTTGAATTCTGGCCCCGGAAACGTGTCTGGAATGTTCGTCCATGAAAGGCATTGCAACAACCCAGAACTCAACCGTTTTGCTGGTTGGTGGGGAAACGACCCTGATTCTCGTTTCAAAATGGAACCGGGNNATATTCATGCTGAGGTTGGAATGGAAAAGCTCCGCGAGAAAAGCCTCAAACTGACTGGTTATTTGGAGTTTCTTTTGGATGATTTGAACTCAAAAGACGTTCGCATCATCACACCAAGAAACCCTGAACAGCGGGGTTGTCAGATTTCGATTTATGTAGATAATGAAGCAAAGAAATTGCACCAGGCATTACTGGAAGAGTGCGTAATTACCGATTACCGCGAACCAAATGTGATACGCCTAGCCCCTGTCCCACTCTATAATTCGTTTGAAGACGTTTGGACGTTTGTAGATATTCTTAGAAAGCATTTAAATGCTTGAGTGGAGTTTCCAAACGGAACTATTAGAAGCTGGTTGCGATGAAGCTGGCCGTGGCTGTTTGGCTGGACCAGTAGTTGCTGCCGCAGTCATCCTCGACCCAAATAATCCGATTGAAGGATTAGACGATAGCAAGAAAATTACCGAGGTAAAAAGAGAAATTCTTCGTCCAGAAATTGAAGAGAAAGCATTGGCTTGGGCAGTAGGAATAGTGAGCAATGTGGAGATTGACGAAATCAATATTCTGAAAGGAAGTTTTGTGGCTATGCACCGTGCGCTGGACCAGCTCAAACCGAGAGCGCAGTTCATCATTGTGGATGGAAATCGATTCATTCCATACAAAAAGGTGAACCATGAAACGATTGTGAAAGGCGATGGCAAATACCAGAACATTGCAGCAGCTTCCATCTTGGCTAAAACACATCGGGATGAGATTATGCGGAAATTGCATGAACAGTATCCGCATTTTGGTTGGGATAGAAACAAGGGTTATCCAACCAAAGAGCACAGATTAGGAATCAGAAAACACGGCCCAACCGAATGGCACCGAATGACCTTTCGACTGCTTGAAACAGAATTACCTTTTTCCAATCAATGAGACTACTTAAGAAAATCATCCTATTTCCGTTGTTCCTCATCATTCCATTGATGGGCTTTCTGTATGCGTACGTTCAGCTTAGTGCTCGAGATTTTTCCGATGCTGAAATGGCTGAGATAAAAGCCGCAATTGAATCACCACTTAAAAGCATGGTCGGTGCTGAGGGTTATGCCGAAAATGAAGGTGTCCGAATTTGGTATGACGTACACCAACCAAAAGACACCATTAAAGGTTCAGTGCTGCTCATAATGGGTCTATCTGCTGATGCTTTGATTTGGCCTGAGTACTTCTATCAACCGCTTATTGATAGTGGTTTTCAAGTTGTCCGATTTGACAACCGTGGCGTGGGAAATAGCGATTGGAACGCATTTGATTCGGACAATCCATATACGTTGAGCGACATGTCCAATGATGCAATTGCTGTGCTAGACATCCTCGGCATTGAAAAAGCCCACATTGTAGGTGGTTCCATGGGTGGAATGATTGGGCAAACGCTTTGCATTGAGCATCCAGAACGTGCAGCAACGCATACTTCCATCATGTCAACCGCTTGGACCGAAGACCCTGAAATGCCAAAAATTGATATGGATGTTTTCAAACACATCGGCATCAACACCGTCAAATACGGTTTGAGTGGAGATGTTGAAGACGGCATAAAACTGCGGATTGCCATTCGTGAATTGCTGATGGGATCGGAGAAATATGATTTAGACATTGAAAGTATTGCGCAACTCACGCGCACCAATATGGAAAAACGCAGTGGTTACAATCAGCAATCAGGTCTTCAGCAGACCAAAGCCATAGAACTATCAGGTTCCAGGATAGATCAACTTAAAACGCTGAATACGCCTACGCTTGTCATACACGGGAAAACGGATCCACTTATCCCATTTGAACATGGCGTAAAAACCGCAAAGCTCATTCCAAA
>DMRV01000309.1:832-3528 GCA_003456455.1 Flavobacteriales bacterium | reverse complement strand
GAACCTTCTTCGCTGTACGGCTTTACGGCCTCCGCCTTATTCTCGATAGTTGAACTCACAGTTTTTCTTTTGGTCTTAACCGTTTACCAGCGTAATTAGTTCGCTTGCCGTAACAGAAGATTGCTCTCCAGTGGTCATGTTTTTCACGCCAATCTTACCGCTTTCCATTTCATCTGAGCCAACCATGGCTACAAACCGAATAGTGTTGTTGTGAGCATAAGTCATCTGCTTCTTCATCTTGGCACTATCAGGATAAAGCTCGGTGTTAATACCTGCTTCGCGAAGCTGTTTTACTAACCCAAGACAGTAAGCCGCTTCCTCCGTTCCAAAGTTCACGAAGAAAACTTGCATACTATCAGAAGTGAACTCGGGGAACAAATTGGCTCCTTCCAGCACATCATAAATACGATCGGCTCCGAACGAAATTCCAACTCCTGAAACATCAGGCATCCCGAAAATTCCTGTCAGATCATCGTAACGTCCACCGCCAGAAATGCTGCTCGAAAGTGTTCCTTCAATGTTAGAGCGCACTTCGAAAATGGCGCCTGTGTAGTAGTTCAATCCACGAGCAAGGGTGAGGTCGAGTTCGAGAACTGTTTTGTCTGAAATCAACTTCTGTGCGGTTTGGAGCACTTCAGAAACTTCTGCAATTCCCTTCTGTCCCGTTTCGTTTTCTCCTAGATAGGTTTTCAGAAAGTCTAGCTTCTCCGCTGTGTTTCCTTGGAAGCGCATTAACGGAAGTAATTTCTCAATTGAAGCATCAGAAATCCCTCTCTCTTTCAATTCATTACAAACCTTCTCCTCTCCTATTTTGTCGAGTTTATCGAGAGCAACGGTGATATCTACAAATGCATTGGGTGCGCCAATTACTTCTGCAATCGCAGCCAACAGTTTTCTGTTATTAATCTTAACCGTAACAGGAACATTCAGCTTTGAGAAAACCTCATCGGTTACCTGTACCATTTCCACTTCATTCAGAAGTGAATTGCTCCCGATTACATCAATATCGCATTGGTAAAACTCGCGGTAACGCCCTTTCTGCGGACGATCTGCACGCCATACCGGTTGAACCTGATAACGCTTGAAAGGAAACGTAATCTCGTTTCTATGCTGCACTACATAGCGCGCAAAAGGAACAGTTAAGTCGTAGCGGAGAGCTTTTTCGGAAATTTCCTTTTCCAAATCGGAATTCGAGAAAATATCGCGCAATGGAACCTTGTCAACATCAGGCTGCTTTTCCAACAATTCAGCAAGCTTTACATGCTGCTTTTGAGACAAATTCAAATTTCGGAACTCATCAATCGATAAATCTCCGAACATTCTGTTTT
This sequence comes from Flavobacteriales bacterium, assembly GCA_003456455.1. Lineage (GTDB taxonomy): Bacteria > Bacteroidota > Bacteroidia > UBA10329 > UBA10329 > UBA10329. The sequence continues at coordinate 2,200 of DMRV01000309.1, read as the reverse complement.
TCAACTTGTCACCACTATCCAAAATCTTGAAAATCAATCGATCTCCTTCATCGCCATACTTGCCCATTAGAGTTTCCGAATTCTCCATTGCTGGAGTTTCGATACACTGGTAACCATACTTTTTGAAAACGCTCTTGATCGTATCAAAAATGTAGTTCCGCCTTACCATTTCGGCAGGAGAAAAATCGCGTGTTCCTTTAGGCGTGTTAAGCTTCATAGTTTATTCTTCCTTCGCGTTTCGCCCCTTTAGGAATGCTCCCAAACCTACACCAACTGCTGCTCCAATTGCAACCGATAGTGAAAGCCCCATTCCTGCGTGATACTGAATACTGCCGTATATAGCGCCAATTGCGGCTCCAAATGCTGCTCCTAAGACTATATACTTGTCGCTCTTCATTTATTCAATTTTTAGCCAACCAACTTGCGGTATCTAATTCGTTTCGGACCTGTATCGCCCAATCGTTTCTTGCGGTTCTCTTCGTAATCGGAATAACCACCTTCGAAATAATAGACTGTGGAGTCGCCTTCGAACGCCAAAATGTGCGTGCAAATTCTATCCAAGAACCATCTATCGTGAGAAATAATTACGGCACAACCGGCAAAGCTATCCAGACCTTCTTCCAACGCTCGAAGCGTATTAACATCAATGTCATTGGTCGGCTCATCCAGCAAAAGCACGTTCGCTTCTTGCTTCAAAGTCATTGCTAGGTGCAGTCGATTTCGTTCTCCACCAGAAAGCATTTCCACTTTCTTGCCTTGCTCTCCACCACCAAAATTGAATCGGGATACGTAAGCACGAGAGTTCAAGCGTCTCCCGCCCAATTCCATCTCTTCCAAACCATCGGTAATGGTTTCCCAAACGGTTTTGGTTGGGTCGATGTCTTGATGTTGCTGATCTACGTACGCCACCTTCACGGTTTCGCCTACTTTGAATTCGCCTTTATCTGGCTTCTCCAAATCCATAATCATTCTAAAAAGCGTGGTTTTACCAGCACCGTTTGGTCCAATAATTCCCACAATGCCGTTTGGTGGAAGGCTGAAATTCAATCCCTCATAAAGCAGCTTGTCTCCAAATGCTTTCGACACATCAATTGAGTCAATCACATTGGTTCCTAAACGCGGTCCGTTAGGAATGAAAATCTCCAGCTTCTCGTCTTTCTGTTTCGAATCTTCGTTAAGAAGTTTGTCATAAGCACTCAAACGCGCCTTGCTCTTCGCTTGACGTGCTTTTGGACTCATGCGAACCCATTCCAACTCTCGTTCTAATGTCTTTCTTCGCTTGCTTGCAGATTTCTCTTCAGCCTTCAGCTTTTTGCTTTTTTGATCTAGCCAAGAGCTGTAGTTTCCTTCCCACGGAATACCTTCTCC
>DMRV01000309.1:0-713 GCA_003456455.1 Flavobacteriales bacterium | reverse complement strand
GAAAGTGTGCTTACCAATTGATCATCTGGTGGGCAACGAAGTGCGTCCATCGCTCTTTCAAGCTTGTGATCTAATTCCCAACCACCAAGGTGCTCTATTTGCTCGGCTAAAACACCTTGACGATCGATGAGTTTAGTCATCTCATCATCACTCATTGGTTCAGCAAACTTGGCGTTTACTGCTTCGTACTCCTTCATAACGTCTGCCACTTCGGAAACGCCTTCCATCACGATTTCTTTCACCGTTTTGGTGGGATCCAATTGTGGTTCTTGTTCCAAATAACCTACAGTGTATCCTGGAGCGAAAACCACATCCCCTTGGAAGCTTTTCTCAACTCCTGCAATAATCTTTAGCAGAGTTGATTTACCCGAACCGTTGAGACCGATGATACCAATCTTGGCCCCGTAAAAGAACGAGAGGTAAATGTTATTTAGAACTTTTTTGTTGTTGGATTGAAACGTTTTGCTCAATCCGACCATTGAAAATATGATCTTCTTATCGTCTGACATGTTTGTTGTATTGAGCCGCAAAGATAGTAAGAGGTTTGTCCTAGCATGGTTCTCAAAAACAAACAACTTTCCTACCTTCCGCACATGCCATTTAAGATCTATCGTTCGTCTGCAGGTTCGGGAAAAACCTTCACCCTTGTAAAGCAATATTTGCGCTTGGCGCTCTCTTCAGATACGCCAGACCGCTATCGCGGAATCCTTGCC
>DMRV01000258.1 GCA_003456455.1 Flavobacteriales bacterium | reverse complement strand
TTTGCCAAAAGGCTTTGCAATTAGTGGTGCTTACCGCTTAGGTTGGTCTCCCGATGATGAAGGTTTTTATAACAATCGCCACCGGTACAATATTGATTTAAAATATGATCGTAAGATTTGGAAACTACAAGCAAAAGTTCGCGCTAGGTTTCAGCACCGACCGTCCAATCACTTGCTTAATGATAGGCTTGAACCAAATGATAGTCCTGCCTTTGCACGGATTAAGCTAAGCGTAAACTATCGGAAGCTAAAAAAGTGGACGCCTGGTTTGGAGTTTGAAACCTTTATACGGTTAGACAGCCCCATTGAGACTGGCGTAACCCGTTTTAGATACCGCGCCTTTTTGGATTACGACCTTCCCAAACGACAGGAACTTGGCCTCTTTTATATGCTTCAAACCGACTTCTCTGGCAACACTCCAGCCTTCGTTTCTGTAGTTGGAGTTAGCTATTCTTACGAATGGAAACGGCCTAAAAAGAAGAAGAAAAAGAAAGGCGATAAATAACCCTACTCTGGGTGATAAGTCCTCACTGCATTTTTCAAAACCTCCGCCTTATCCAGTGTCATTGGTTTGGTTTTGTGCGCTTCCAATAAGTCCATTTGGTCATTAAAGTGAGGGCTATCTGGTCTATCGGAATTACCTCCCGCCATCAGCGATTCAATCTTTGGTAACCCTTCTTTAGAGAAGCTGACAAGCTGAACATATGTATCTCCACCTTTTGCTTCCATCGTCCCTTTTTCAGCATCCCACTCACTGGCACAAGCAGCCAACACATCTGGTATTCCGCCCATTGCCACTTCCTTTTCGCCACGCTTAAACGTTTGAACTTCTCCGTAAGGGATTTCCAACTTTCCGAAATGACGCAAGAACTCTTCTCTTGTTTTGGTGATGGCCTCAACCCACATTTCATCCGAAACATATAATCCATCTGCTACAGCCTCTGTACGTTTTCCAACCTTGTTCAACACTTTTTGCGCTGTGGCGTATGAAAAAGCAGCCTGCATGTTAGAGGCCTTCATGCCAAAATCCCACCTGTTCAATACACCAATAGCATCGGCTATTTCGGGATGTTTACTTGCGTCCATTTTGTACCCATTCTTCATACTCTCTACAAACACGTGGTTAGTGGGTAATTGTTGGTCCCATTTTATGGCTTTAAATTTTTCCCAGTCTACCTGACTCACTTCTGAAACCAAGTTTTTAAACTGTATGCTCCGATTATTGTCATGTGTCCAGAATCCCATGTGACGATGATACATTGCGTCAGATAAGTTGTACTGATCGCAAGTGGCATTAAACGGTGCGTTGTTTGAGTTAAAAACATAACCGCATTCTGGATTTGTGTACTGCGGCAAACTATCTACCGGAATCAGCTTATCCCAAAGAGTAAGGCTCGTATTGCCAGGAACAGTCTTTTCCCAATCCCAGCTAATATCTCGGTCTGGAATCATTCCATAGTCGATATAGTGGATGGTATCGTATCTGTCAGCATAAACAATATTGAACCGAGCCAAAGCGTGCATGTCCAACGCTTCGTTAAACTCTGTAAAGTTCTTTGACCTATTCATTCTATACCATTGTTCCGCCACTCGAATGTCTTGGAAAGCAGCACACCGTACTGAATAGTATTTTCCGCCTTTAGATTTGAGTGTTGGACCATACACGCTCCACCAAGCCTTTTGCTTTACAGGAAGGGTAATGCCACCGACCTTCACTTTTAACCACACGTTTCGCTTTTCCAATTTCAGCCATTCACCATCAAACTTATACGTGTCTTTTTTCTTTGGGTGCATTTCCAGTCGGTACGTGTCCACGAGATCTAATCCATTCCATGTATGACTCCATCCAAGGTTTTCGTTTGAACCAAGGAAAATGCAAACTCCTCCAGGGAACAAGCCGCCAAGAATATTCAATCCTTCTTCAGAGTTGAGATGTGCTTCATAAAACGAGAACGGCCCATCATAAGGCATGTGTGGGTTTACGGCCAAATAGGTGTTGCCATCTGCTGTAAACTTTGAGTTCATAGCAAAGGCATTGGATCCCATTGGAACGCTTTCTCCATCCAGTTTTCCTCCTCTTATTTTCTCTATTGGTTTGTGTGCTCCAGAAATAACGCTCAAGGAAAAAACATAGCTGGCTACAACGTCTTTAGGCTCTATAGGGAAGGCTTTTCTTACAATTTTTTCTGTCTTTTTATTCTTCTCAACCCAAGCATTCACGCCATCGCAATAGCCCTGTAAGTATTGTTTAAAGTCTTCAGAAATGTCGGTTTCGTATTTCTCATCAACTAGCTTTCTTATACCAAGAAGGTGGGTCAAATAATCGCGGCCTGCCCCCTCTTTTCCTGAATACCTTCCTGCAAAACCTTTTCCGGCATATAGCATTTCTTGCATGGTTGGAAAAAGATCCTCACAACTTGCCCAGCCTAAGCCATAAGCTACTTCTGGGTCTGTTTCTGCAAAAATATGTGGAACACCATACTCGTCTCTAGCAATGGTAACGTTGGCTGGGTCAATTTGTGCAGCAGCAGAATGAGCCAGCAGCAACAGGATGAATAGTTTTTTCAGCATAACGTGCGAGTTTTTAGGGTAAATAATGACTGTTATAAGGGTTTAGTTGATGTATGCAAGACACAACTCCACAGTAGCCTCTACACCTTTCTTGTGCGTGCGCTCCATACCATGAGATGCTGCTACTCCTGGACCTATTAATCCTACACGAAAGTCGTTTCCTGCGCGCAATGCTGCTGACCCATCTGAACCATAATAAGGGTAGATATCGACTGCGTATGGAACCTTCCTCGATTCAGCAAGGTCAACTAGTTTCTTACGCATTTCGTAATCATATGGGCCGCTGCTGTCTTTCGCACAAATGGAACACTTAGTTTCTTCGCCTTCACACGCATCACCAATAACTCCCATATCTAAAACCAACAGCTCTTGAATGGTTGATGCGTAACCGCAAGTGCCACCATGACCAACCTCCTCATAATTACTGAAGAACAATTCTACAGGGGCTGATTTTCCTTCTTCTTTAAATTTTCTTGCAATCTCCATCAATACATAGCAGCCTGCTTTATTGTCCATAAAGCGGCTTTTGATGTAGCCGCTTGGGAGTTCTTGATACTTGGTGTCGAAAGCAATGATGTCTCCATTTCCAATTCCCAGTTTCTTGGTGTCATCTGCGGAAGACACTTCTTCATCAAGTCGGATAAACATGTTTTCCAACAACCGCTGTTTTGTGTTGGTGTTCTTATTGGCGTGAACAGATGGGTCTTTTAAAAGCAGGGTTCCCGAATAGGTTTTACCGCTATGGGTATGAATGCGACAATACTCGCCTTCAAAACCATTTAAAGATAAGCCGCCTAAAAGTGAGAATTTCAAATGCCCATCTTTCTGAATTCCACTTACAATAGCACCCAGTGTGTCTACATGCGCGGCCATGGCCAATGTTGGGTTTTCGCCCAAGGCGCATTTCACAGCTCCTTTGTTGGTGTATTCTGGCTTGTAACCTAAAGATTTGAAATAGTCAAAGATGTATTTACAGGCATGAGCCGTAAATCCTGTTGGAGAATCAATTTCTACCAGTTCGCGTAGCTTATCGTAATGGTTCATTTTCTGAGTTTGCCCGAAAGTAAAGGATTTGATGCAACAGATTTAGCTCCGCTGACCTTCGCTTCTCGGCTATACCCGAAATAACGCGATGCTTCAAAACCTGACACACCTGACATCTTTGCCCGAAAACCGTTGTCTGACAAACGCCTTGTCACGTGTGTCAGTCTTCCTGTTTTTTGGCACACTTGCGTGCCAAACCAAGCCAAAAAACCCTGCGTCCCTTTACTGATAAGGGTTTCCGCGCTTTCTTATTCTTAAAAATAAACTTTGGCACGCCAATGTGCACGGTAATTGCCTACATCAAATCGTTAAATAAAAACACAACAACTAAAAACAAATAATTATGGAAGACGCATTCAAAAAGTTCCTTTACGCTGGAGTTGATTTAGCTGCAGAAGTATCTACAAAATTCGAAGAAGGGGTTAAAGACCTTATCGAGGCAGGAAAAATTTCTGACGTAGAAGGAAAGAAAATGGTAGATGAGCTTTTCGAAAAGACTGAAGCGCGCAAAGAAGAATTCGAAGCGAAGTACAACGAAATCAAAGAAAAAGTTGGTGTGATTAAGAAAACTGAAGAAGAAATTCTTGCTGACCTTAAATCTAAAGTTGCTGACCTAGAAAGCAAAATTGGTAAGGTTTCTACCAAAGCTGCACCAAAAGCAAAAGCCACAGCTTAATTCATTAAACCCAAAGTTGCAGGGTTGGAGAGTCCTGCATTCTTTTCATGGTAAGCGCCTCGATAGAAATATCGGGGCGCTTTTTTGTGTAGGCGTTTCGGGTGTGGGTTGTTTGTTTGGCAGAAGATGAGTTATCAACAAAAAATTAACAATTTCTTTTGTTGCTTAAAAATTAAATTTTCTCCACTTCCGAAATTAATGTTTTCGTTGCTACAACCATAAAACCCCATCGTTAGCACAGTAAAATTCATTGTTAGGTTTTGTTTGGTAAAAATGGAAAATAAATATTCGATAAACTTTTGGATTTTATACAGGTGCGATAAGCCATTTTAATTTACCTTTAAACTTGAGTACCCTTGCTTATTATACAGGTTACATTAAGTTTTTACCCAGATTACTATGCGTTTTACATCGTTTTTTTTAATCTCTTCCGACCGACCTTTGAAGCAATTTCAGAGCGATTGTAAACCAACAATTTATAGCACATGCAACCGAATTTTATGCTCATGACAAACTTTACCCTCTCCAGCTTTATTGCGCAAAGTTTTACTAATAGCCGAAACGCTATTGGGAAAGCATTACCAATGTTGTCTCTATTGGTCTCTGTTTTCTTGGCGAATGCCGATTTTGCTAGCGCCCAGTGCACCAACAACGGTGTTAACCTCGGTACGCGTACACCCAATTGCAATTGGCAAACACAAAGTATGGGCCCAGACAATGAAGTAGCCATGAACGTTGTTAGCGGGCGTTCGTACACCTTCTCATTTTGTCAGGGTGGTGGTTTTAGAGGTAACTGGGATACTCAACTTACAGGTTTCAATGGTGGTAGTGGANNNNGTCTGAAATTACCTGGACGGCTAACTTTACAGGATCTTTACAGTTAAATGCTGATAGGTGGAATTGTAACAACCCTGGTTGGTTTCCTGGTGCCACTTCATCCGTTTTAGCTTACCGAGAAAACAGCCAAGCGTTAACTGGGGGTACTATTACGGTTAACAATTCTGTTGTATGTAATGGTGGTTCTGCAACATTCGGAATTACTGGTTTTGCACAGAATTTTGATCGCTACCAGTACCGTTGGAACAACGTTGGTGGTTGGAACAACTGGTACACAAGCCAAACCCCTACTTGGCCCGCTAGCAACGCCCCAAATACACTTTACGTAAGGGCGCGTGTTGGTAACAATAGCACTTGTGATAGTTGGGCATACTCAAACGTGGTTACTGTTCAAGTTGTAGCTGACCCAGCGGTTCCTTCCATTTCTGCAGCTACTACTATCTGTTACGGTGGAAACCACACCCTTACAGCAACAAATAATGGTGGCGGTACTGGCTCTTGTACATATGAATGGCAACGGGCTACTAACTCGGCCATGACGGGTAGTCCAACAACCGTTCAGACCAGCTCCTCGGCAACATATAATACAGGTACTTTAACAGGTACACGGTATTACAGAGTGCGCAGAGTTTGTAATGGTAGTGGTTGTAATACTTCTGGTTGGTCTGCGGTAAGCGCTGTTACGGTTGTTGCAGACCCAGTGGTTACGATTTCTGGTGGAACCCCTAATATTTGCTCTGGAGGAGATCCGGGCTCATTCAGTTCTTCTGTAACTGGTGGTACTGGTGGTTCTACCTACCAATGGCAATGGGACACGCCTGGAGGGAGTACTGCTTTTGCTAATATTAGTGGTCAAACAGGTTCTGCTTGGAATCCTACTGGTTCAAGCTTTAACACCACAGGTACTTATCGCATTCGTCTTAATCATAATAGAACCGGCTCCGGTTGTGGGGCTGATGATTCCAACGTAATCACGATTAATGTGGTAGCGCAGCCAGAAATCACTATTTCTAGAGTGGGGTCTGGCAACATTTGTGTGGGAGGAGATCCTGGTTCTTTTAATTCGAGCATTGTAAGTGCTGGAACGGGTAGTAACAGTCGTCAGTGGCAGTATCGTGTTGGTACTGGTGGTTGGACGAATGTTCCTGGTGGAACAGGTGCTAGTTGGAATCCAACAGGTACGTTTTTCACTACCGCTGGTAACTGGGAGGTTCGAAACCTGTACATGGTAAATGGCACTGGTTGTTCTAGTTCGTTGTCTAACGTTATCTCATTTACGGTTGAAAGCGATCCTTCCGTTTCTATTTCTACAACACTAGCGGGTGGCAACCCTGTGTGTAATTCAAATAATCAGGTAGCATTTACATCTTCTATTTCTAATGGTACGGGTAGTTACAGTTACCAATGGCAACAATGGAATGGTTCTTCTTTCGTGGCGGCTTCCGGTACTAATACGAATGCTTCTTATACAACACCTACGCTTACAGCCTCTACGAGATATCGTTTGAGGATAACAAATACAAATAGCACCCTTGGTTGCGATATTGACTTTTCTAACGAAATTGAAGTTGTTATACCAGACCAACCAACCCCTGGAGGAACAAACTACACAGCAAGCCCACAACCCACGGTTAATGGCTGTGGTTCTACAAATATATCTGCCACAGTTGGGTCAAATGGTAACGCAGTAAACTTTTTGTGGTCTACAGGGTCTAGCACTGGTACGCAAGAGGTTGACAACTCAGTTGGTACTGAAACGTATCAGTTATCCAGTGTTAACACGGTAACAGGTTGTGAAAGCCCTCTGTTAGATGTTGTTTCGATTGTAGACCCATCATTTACGTTTAGTGTTTCAACTGATAACGTTGATTGTTTTGGTGCTTCAGATGGATCCGCAACAATTTCGACAACTACTGGAGGAACACCACCGTATTCTTTTACCTGGACAGGCGCTGGGTCTGGTGGAAGTGGTGGTTCTTTTCCAGTAACAAGAAGCAACGTTCCAAGCGGAAACTATACTGTTGCTGTAACTGATGGTGCTGGCTGTACTACTGCAGAAACTTTTAGTATTTCTGAGCCTGCTGAAATTAATGTGTCTGGAACCCTATCTTCTTCCACAGCCGGTGGTTTCAATATCAACTGTAATGGTGGAACCGGAAGCATCAGTTCTGTGGTTTCCGGTGGTACACCTTCCTATACCTATTCATGGTCTGGGCCAGCAGGATATTCATCGTCAAGTCAGAACATTTCTGGAGCTGGTGCAATCGCTGGCACATATACACTCGAAGTTTCTGATGCGGAAGGTTGTGGCCCAACTGTGGAAACTTTCACTTTGACCCAGCCCACTCCGCTACAGATTTCAGTAAACGTTGGTTATGTGTGTAATTCTAGTGGTGCTTACACAGACGCTGTTGCCACAGTTATCGGGTCCGGTGGTGTTTCACCATACGATTACAGAATGGGTACGAACGCATTCGGAACGGCAAACACGTTCAGTGGTTTGGCAAACGGTGTTAACTACTCATTTTCCGTAAGGGATGAAAATGGATGTATTGCCACACAGTCCGTAACAGTAAACTACCCTCTTGCCGGCACCGCAACAGATGTGTGTGATTTCGTTTATGTGAGCCCGGCTGGAGCGGGTCCGTTAGGGTCAAAAGAATGCCCAACGAGTTTGACCGAAGCTTTAACTATTGCTGAAAATACTGCCCGAAAGCGGATATTGATGCTCGGTGGCTCTGCACCAGCCGAACAGTACAGTTTCAACAACACAGTTGAATTACCAAGCGGTGTGACGATTGATGGTGGCTATCAGATAGTAGGGACAAATTGGGTGAAGAACACCACCACGCCATCTATTTGGAATCTAGTCAACATTCCTTCTGTAAATATTAGCTCCACAATAGCGCATGTTATTGGTGTCGAGGCTATTGGGGAAACCGGGTTCGCGCTCAGAGATGTTGTGATAGATGTGCAAAGTCTGTCTGGTAGAAGAAACGGTTATGGAAAAAGTATATATGGTCTTTATCTGAACGGATGCAGTAACTACGATATTGTTCGTGTAGAGGTTAATACCGACAACGCTACAAGTGGTGCGCCCGGGAATGGTGGATTAAGCGGAGCGGATGGAGGCGATGGAGCCAATGGTGGAAATGGCCATCCTGATAACAATGTCGGCTCAAGAACAAGGCCGGCTGGTGGAACATCGGCATGCTGCTCTGGCGGTCTCGGTGGTGATGGAGAGAATGATAGCTTCTATGCTGGTGATGGTGATACTGGAGGGTGTTCTGGAGGAAGTGGTGGCGCTGGCGGAGACTCTGGTTGTAACGGCTTTGGTTGCACGTTCTCCTCAACTGGTGGTGGTTCTGGGGCTGGTGATGATGGTGGTGATGGACCCAGTGGTGGAAATGGGGCCAACGGATCTTCAGGTTCATCGGGGTCAGTCGTTGCTTCTGGGTTTTTCCAACCCGGTGGCCAAGGAGCCACTGGTGCTGCTGGCTCTAATGGCCGAGGCGGTGGTGGCGGTGGTGGCGGTGGTGCTGAATATGGCTTCTGGTGTAATGATGGTTACGGAGGCCAAGGCGGAGGGGGTGGCGGAGCTGGCTGCAATGGACAAGGAGGCACTGGAGGAAAAGGTGGAGGAAGCAACTATGGAATCTTTCTCTACAATAATGGATTGGGTGGCAACTTAGTAGATATAGATTACAGTGGTGTTGGTGCTCTTGGCGCTGGAGGTGCAGGCGGTGATGGAGGTGCTGGTGGCGATGGCGGAGTCGGAGGCCAAGGCGGTTGGGGCGGTAGCTGTGATGTAGGTGCCGGTGGAGACGGTGGCAATGGCGGTGCCGGTGGAGACGGTGGTGACGGTGGTGACGGCCTCCCTGGTGAACGGGCCACTCTCAAACAAGCAGGCTCTGGTCAATCTTTAGCGACTAATACAACCGGTATCCCTACTGGTGGAGGAGCAATAACCGTAAATCAACATGCAGGTTGTACATACTCTGATATTTCCATATCAAAAGGTTCTGGCAGTTTTTCATTCGGTTCCATGGGGTCACCGAGTGTGGTAAACAACCTGAATCCAACAACATCTTTTTATGCTTCGAATGGTAGCAGTTCTCCAACATCGATTTATTACACATCAACCGGTGAGCGCAATGTTGTTGTAGGCACAAATGTATATGTGGATATGATTGACATTACCACTGACAGGGTACTTCCAACCGTAAGTGTTGATGGTTCAACTGCACCTAGCGTTGATGTTTGTGTCAACTCATCCGTCTCAATTGAAGTTCCTGGAGGAAGCGAGGGCTCTCCTACTCCTGAACAGTACGAATGGTCAATTGTGAGTGGTACAACCCCTTCTAGCCCTGATGGTGGAGTATCAGGTCAATCAACCGCTCATACATTCACAAGTGCTGGAACACACTACATAAAATTACGCGTGTACACGGTTTGCTGTGGTTGGTCAATTCCAGTTTATCGAACAATTAACGTTCAAACTCCCCCTACAGGTACAGCAACGTTCGCTTCTAGCAGTGGTGACTGGAATTTCTGCCCAGGAGAGGTTGCGACAATAACAGTAAATGGCATTTCGGATGCTACTAGTTATAACTGGACTTTCCCATCTGGAGCTACCGGAAGTGACCCAACAGCAACCAACTCTAACGTCCTAACGTTTGGCTCGGGCTCTGGTCAAATTACAGTACAGCCAGAAAATGGCTGTGGTGTTGGTTCTACATTCCAACAAGGCGTTACAATAAACCCGGAGCCTTCAGTAAGTATTTCTACTACTCCAGCTAGCGGTACAATCTGTATCGGTGGAAGTGTGCTCCTAACAGCAGGTTCTTCTGGTGGTCTTGCACCATTTACTTATAGCTGGTCTAACGGAGCTGGTAATGTTCAGAATACAACGGTGTCTCCTACCGCTATCAGTACCTACGATGTAACGGTCACTGATGCCAACGGCTGTTTCGGAAATGCTTCTGAAACAGTTCTAATTAATCCAACCTCAAACCCTGGTGTCGCTTCGTCAGACCAAACCATCTGTGATGGAGACCAACCAGCAAACCTTGTGCTTGCTGGCAATGTAGGTAGCATATTATGGCAAGAGTCTACAGACAATTCCACATTTACACCTACCGGTATCACATCTGCTACTCTTACAAGCGCTAACATGGGCGCCCTCGGTGCTACAATGTACTACCAGGCAGTTGTAACCAGTGGGGTTTGTCCTCCGGTTACGAGTAACGTAGTAACGGTTTCTGTGCGTGAAGACGCCACAGCTAGCATTGCCTTATCAGGAGTATCTCCTGTTTGTCAATTTGACGCTGGTCCTGATGTTCAGTTTACAAACCCTCGTAATGAGGCGATAACTGTAACCTATAATATCAATAGTGGGTCAAACCAATTTGTGAGTGTTCCTGCAAGTTCAACGGCAACTATATCTGCATCTACTGGTGCTGCTGGAACATTTACCTACAATTTGGTAAGCGCTGCATATCAGTCCTCACCAAATTGCCCTAGTGGTGTTCTGTCTGGTTCTGTATCTGTAACAGTTAATCCTGCAGCCGTAATTACATCCGTTACAGGCACGTCTCCTCTTTGTATTGGAGATAATCCAACTTACACCGCTAATGGTGTGGAATTGGGAGGTGGAACTGGAGCATGGTCTTCGGTTGACGTAACTGGAACTAGTGTGGCTACCGTAAACGCTTCTGGTCAAGTCACGGCCAATAGTGTAGGAACTGCTAATATCATCTACACCATTACTGGCGGTTGCGGAGGTACAATTTCTGACCAACAGTTGGTTGAGGTGTATCCGAATGCAGTTGTTGGTTCTGTAACTGGTTTAAGTACGCTTTGTCTTTCGGGAGTTGACACTTTCGTAGTTGCTGGCGTTGATTCCGGTGGTACTGGTATTGGTGCTTGGGTAAGTAGTAATCCAACCGTTGCAAGTGTTGATGTAAACGGTGTGGTAACTGCCAATAATGCAGGAAGCGCTAACATTAGCTTTGTTGTTACTGGTGGCTGTGCTAGCCCAGCATCTGCTGTGCAAGCAGTAACGGTAACCGCAAATCCAGATGTTGCTCCAACGGGCATAACCATAACTCCAGCAGTATCACCCCTTTGTGGCGGTGGTGCGTTTACCCTTACTGCAACTGGTGCAACGGTCTCTGCAACTTCGGAATATGAATGGGGAACTGGAGCCACGGCTGGCTTAAACATTCTTCCTGGCGAAACCACGAACACCGTATCTGTGGCTTCGGGTATTTCAAGCAACACCACCTATTGGGTTCGGATTGTTGGTACTGGAACATGTCCGGGAACAACACCAATATTTACTACGACAGTTAATGTTGGTAACGGAATAGCCATTACGGATGAAGGAGGTGTTTCTTGTATTGACCCAAGCGGAACTACATTAACAGCTACCACCACAGGTGGTGTTGCTCCGTGTGCATTGGATTGGCAAATAAGTACTACCAGCGCGACAGCTGGTTTTGCAACGACCGGAGTAACAACTGCCAACTATACTACAGGTGCTGTTGCTGTTATTACTTGGGTGCGATGTGTACGAACGTGTTCAGGCGGTTGCGCCACGGCCACGTCTGGAGTTACAGAACTTAACCCAATTGCACAGCCTACTGTTGCCTCTACAACCATTAATGGTTGTGGTGCTGCCTCCATTACACCAACTGTTGGTGCTGGCGGAACCACTATTCGGTTCTACAATAGCAGTGCTACCCTATTGGCCACTGGAACGAGTTATACTACGTTCACAACTGGTTCTTATACAATCGACATTACGACCTATAACGATATAACTGGTTGCGAAAGCAGCCCACTGACACTTAACATTAACGTTTCTCCTGCCTACACTTTAAGCCTGACTGGAGAAACCGCTAATAATGGTTTTGGTATTTCATGTTTGTACGGTAACGATGGCGCACTTACCGCAACCCTTGGAGGAACTGCAGTAGGTCCCGCTACGTTTGCTTGGTCAAACTTTACAACCATCACAAATAATAGCCCTACAATAACCAGCACAATCACCGGATTAGTTTCTGGAACCTATGTGGTTTTGGTAACGGATGCTGTTAATTGTATTGCGGTTGATACCGTGGTAATGGCTGCTCCGCCTCAGTTATCTGTTGACCTTACCCCTTCCGATTTTTCTGGATGGAACGTGAGTTGTGACGGTGCTAACGATGGTAATATTGTAGCAGCTCCTACCGGAGGTGTCTCTACTTATACCTATGCTTGGTCAGGACCAGGTGCGTATAGTAACACTAACGCTAATGCAGGCTCTATGGTTGATGGTTCGTACAGTGTTACGGTTACTGATGCTAATAGTTGTACGGCCACGGCTTCTTACAACATGTTGGAGCCGGAT
>DMRV01000323.1 GCA_003456455.1 Flavobacteriales bacterium | reverse complement strand
TTTATTCGGGAATAGTAAAACAAACGAGAAGGTGAAAAGCCTTCTTGATAAGGGGGCATTGATTGTTGATGTAAGAACACCAGATGAATATAGGGGCGGACACATTAAGGAATCGGTGAATATTCCATTAAACATCATTTCAAAGAAGGCTAATGAGCTGAAGCGAAAAAATAAACCAATTGTTGTTTGCTGTAGATCTGGTGCTAGAAGCGGCATGGCTGCAGATCAGCTACGCAACGCAGGTGTAGAAGTAGAAAACGGTGGCTCATGGGGTAGCGTGCAGGCAATGATGTAAAAGAAGTTTCATGAAAGATGGTTTTGGTTGGCCATCGTAAGAGCCTCGCAGAGCGAAAGTTGTGCGGGGTTTCTTTTTAACCAAACCTTTTCTCCAACTCGTCCAACGTCATAGTAATCATGGTTGGTTTACCGCTTGGGGCAGAGTAGGGAAGGTCGCAGGCAAAAAGCTCGTCAATGAGTTGTGTCATTTCTTCCGGTTGCAGAACTTTTCCGTAATCTATGGAAGACCTACGCGCCATAGCCTGAGCCAACTTATCCATTTTCTTACTAGCCGTTAGGCTGCCAGACTCGTTGTATTCTTCAAGAATTTCATCAATTACTTCCTTGACGTTTTTCTCGTTGATATATGTAGCTAATCCTTGAACAATGAAGGTGTTTTTACCGAACGGTTCTATGTCCATTCCCAGTAATTGTACATCATCTAAAATGCCTGAAAGTGTTTTGCTGTCAGCGCTGCTTAGCTCAATATTTATGGGGAAGAGATGCTGTTGTTTTGGGGCTTGCTGTAAAGCTAAACTCTGCACAATTTGTTCGTAAACAATTCGCTCATGTGCACGCTTCTGGTCAATAATAATGGTGCCTGATTTGATGCTGCTCAGAATGTACTTGCCATGAATCTGCATTGGGCGTTTCACCGTCTCGTCATCAACAGACAATTTGCTTTGCACCGTTGTAATTTCCTGCTGAATGGGCGTTTCCTGAGGTAGACCTTCATACAACTTCTGCCAATCGCCATCAGAAGGTTTTTGCCAACCTTCATCACGCGTTCTGGTTATAGCTGCAGAATGCGCACCTTTTGCACCGTAAGATGTACCCGAAGAAACGGGTAACTCAGGCTGATATAATTGTACGTTTTTAGGCGGAGCCGAAAAATTGAGGCTCATTTCCTGATTGAAATCGATGGTTGGCGAAATGTTGTATTTGCCTAGTGATTGCCGCGTTGCGGAACGTAAAATTGCGTAAATCGACTTCTCATCTTCAAACTTAATCTCTGTTTTGGTTGGATGAATGTTGATGTCGATGAATGATGGTTCAACCGTGAAGAATATGAAATATGCAGGGTAGGTTTTCTGAGCTAGCAATTCATCATAAGCCGAAGAAATGGCGTGATTTAGGTATGGACTGCGTATAAACCGGTCATTCACAAAGAAGAATTGTTCGCCACGTCTCTTCCTCGCAAACTCAGGTTTCCCAACAAATCCTTCGATTTTGGCAATACTCGTTTCCTCGCTTATTGGAACCAATTTCTCGTTGTACCCCTTGCCAAACAAATCCACAATTCGTTGGCGCAGCTTTCCAGGGCGCAAATGGAAGATTTCATCGTTATCATGATGCAAGCTCATTTCTACGCTTGTATGCGCTAAAGCCACACGCATAAATTCATCCATAATGTGGCGCGTTTCCACCTGATTGGATTTCAGGAAGTTCCGTCTTGCGGGAACGTTGAAAAACAGATTCTTAATCGAAATGCTTGTTCCAACCGGAGCTTGACATGGCTCTTGTTTGGTAATCTTAGAACCAGCCGTGTTTATCTGAATACCAATTTGGTTTTCCTCTGTTCGGCTTTTCATTTCTACCTGCGCTACAGCAGCAATAGAAGCCATTGCTTCGCCCCGGAAACCTTTGGTTGTAAGTGCAAATAATTGGTCGGCAGATTGAATCTTAGAAGTAGCATGACGCTCAAAACACATGCGAGCATCATTCTCGCTCATGCCTTTGCCGTTGTCAATTACCTGAATAAGTGTCTTGCCCGCATCGGCAACGATTAATTGAATCTTGGTTGCGCCAGCATCCACCGAATTTTCCAGCAGTTCTTTTACAGCCGAAGCCGGACGCTGAATTACCTCGCCAGCAGCAATTTGGTTGGCAACAGAATCAGGAAGTAAACGGATAATATCACCCATGCAGCGCGCCTATCAAGCCCAGTTAAAGAAAAACCAAACAAGTCCAGCAAGTACGGTTAATATCAAAACGAATCTGAGTTTCTGACTAAAACCTTGTGGCTTTTGTCCAGAACGAGAACCAGCCGCCCATTTTTCGCTCAACTTACCACGGAGTCGTTCAACTCTTCGGTCATCAGAAATTTCTCCTGATTGGCTTTCTTCCACCAACCTTTCGAGCTCAGCTTTCCGTTCCTTTTGCTCGTCATAATAGACAGGCTTATAGTCAAAGCTGCGATGCCTTGGCGTTTTAAACATGGAAGGAAGTCCAGAACTCATGGCTCAAAGTTATTGATCTGACACGAACGTGTGAATAATTAACACAATCAACGCAATTCCACGGCACTTTATTTGTTCACCTTCGAGCCATATGAAGGAGATGATTCGTTTTAAGAGATTATTTGCGGTACTGTTAATTGTTCTTGGATTAACGGCCAATGCACAGGAAAAACCTGTGTTCCTTAACCATACCAAACAGGCGTGGGTCGATTCTGTGTTCAATTCTATGACTCCCGATGAAAGATTGGGACAGCTATTCATGGTGGCCGCTTATTCAAATAAGGACGAAGCGCACATTGCTTCTCTCGAAAAACTCATCAAGGAACAGAAGATTGGTGGGTTGATATTCTTTCAAGGTGGCCCAATTCGCCAAGCTAAAATGTGTAATCGGTTACAATCTATTTCTGATGTGCCCATGATGATTGCCATGGATGCCGAATGGGGAATAGGTATGCGATTAGATTCTACCATCGATTATCCACGGCAAATGACGCTTGGAGCCATTAAGAATAATGAGTTGCTCTACGACTTTGGTGCGGAAACTGCTCGCCAAATGAAACGGATGGGAATGCACGTAAACTTTGCGCCAGTAGTGGATGTAAACAGCAACCCCGAAAACCCAGTTATCGGTACAAGGAGTTTTGGAGAGAACAAATTGGCCGTTGCCAAGAAAGGAATTGCGGTGATGAAAGGAATGCAAGACAATGGTATTTTAGCTTGCGCTAAGCACTTTCCGGGTCATGGCGATACAGACTCTGATTCACATCTTACGCTTCCAATTATCAAGCATTCCTACGGACGAATTGACTCTTTGGAGCTCTATCCTTTCAAGGAAATGATTAAGGAAGGAATTGGCAGCATGATGGTGGCGCACCTCTACATTCCTGAGTTAGACGACACCAAGAATCAAGCTTCTACGCTCAGCCCTAAGATTGTGAACGGACTTTTGAAAGATTCACTCGGCTTTGAAGGCTTGATTTTTACCGATGCCCTCAATATGAAAGGTGTAAGTAAGTATTACGGTCCGGGAGAAGTTGAATTACGCTCCTTTATTGCAGGTAATGATGTGATGGAGTTTGCTGAGGACGTTCCAAAAGCAATGGAACTTATCCGCAAAGCGGTGAATGAAGGAACCATTTCGCAAGAGGAAATTGACAGACGTTGTCTTAAAGTCTTACATGCCAAAGCGTGGTTTGGATTGGACGAATACAGGCCAATTGAGTTGGAGAATCTAACGGCTGATTTAAACAATAGTCAAGCACGAGCTGTGCACAATGAATTGGTTGCTAATTCACTCACGTTGCTCATCAACAAGAATGCTGTTCCCATCAAGAATTTGGACACAATGCGTATTGCTTCGTTGGTCATTGGCGATGCGTTTGGAAACGAATTCCAGAACACACTTTCTAAGTATGCTTCTGTAGACCACTTCGTACTTCCAAGTAAGTCGAGCAATGAAGAACTGTGGCAAGTTCTCAATCAGGTTAAGTCGTACGATAAGGTAATTGTGAGTGTTCATGGACTGAGCACAAGACGTTCTAAGAATTACGGAATCACACAACAATTAATTGATGTATTGGGTGAGTTGGCCTTTAATACTGAGTTGATAGTCAATGTGTTCGGAAATCCATATTCGTTGGGTAGAATACCGGGGATTGAACACGCCAATGCCTTGCTTTTCTCTTACGGACAATCAAATGTTTCGGAACAAATGGCGGCACAGGCCATTTTTGGCGGCATTGGTGTTTCTGGACAAATGCCTGTTACTGCTAATAACCAATTCAGTTACGGCAATGGTATAAAAACCAACAAGATTCGGTTGGCTTATGGCGAACCAGCCCAAGTTGGAATGGATGAAACAGTACTTACCCGTATTGATGAGATCACGTTGGATGCCATTGCTAAAAAAGCCACTCCAGGAGCGCAGTTGCTTGTGGCTAAAGATGGTGTGGTGGTTTACGACAAATCCTTTGGTTATCACACATATGCAACTGAACGGGAAGTGAGGTGGGACGATGTGTATGATTTAGCTTCTATTACTAAAGTGGGCGCTTCGCTTATTTCGTTCATGAAATTGGTAGATGAAGGAAAGGTGAAGGTGGATGATAAGGTTTCGAACCATTTGCTTGAACTCAAATCAACGAATAAAAAGGACATGAAGTTCCGTGATATGTTAGCGCATTATGCACAGTTGGCAGCATGGATTCCGTTCTATACAAAGACAGTAAAAGATGGAGTTCCTGATAGTGTTTATTACCGAACAGAGCAATCAGAAGAGTTCCCGCATCATGTAGCGCAGAATCTATACATGCGAAAGGATTATCCTGATACGATTTATGGAATCATCAATGACACAAAACTTAGACAAGAGAAAAAGTATAAGTATAGCGACCTGGGCTATTACTATATGAAAAAGGTTGTGGAGTTAAAATCAGGTGAGAAACTGGAAGACTTTACCGCTTCATCTTTTTACCGACCTCTAGGTCTTTCTACCATGGGCTTTCATCCGCGTAAGCGCATTGAATTAAACCGAATTGTCCCAACAGAATACGACATGACGTTCAGGAAACAACTGATACAAGGCGATGTGCATGACCCAGGAGCTGCTATGCTGGGCGGAGTAGGCGGTCATGCCGGATTGTTCTCAAATGCCAATGACTTAGCGGTACTAATGCAACTATTCCTTAATGAAGGTGAATATGGTGGTAAACGCTATATCTCGGAAGAAACTATCAAGGAATTCATCAAATGTCAGTTCTGCAAGAATGGCAACCGAAGAGGAATTGGGTTTGATAAGCCTGAACCAAGCGGTGGTGGTCCAACATGCGAGTGTGTTTCTATGCTCAGTTTTGGCCACACAGGTTTCACGGGAACCATGGCTTGGGCAGACCCAGAAAAGGATATCGTTTACATCTTCCTTTCCAACCGTGTTTACCCAGATGCGGATAACAGCAAATTGCTGAAAATGGATGTGAGAACGAACATTCAGCAAGTTATTTATGATTCGCTAATCGAATAACTGACATTTGTCAACCAATGTAGGTCTTGCAGATTCCCTAACTTCAACTCCTGATATTCATTAAGATACAGGTTTGAAAAGGTTCGTTTTTATATTCCTAATTCTTTTTACGCTTGCGCCTGAAACGTTTGCGCAGCAACATTCTGTGGCTAGACGTTGGAATGAGGTGCTACTTGAAGCCATTAGAAATGACTTTGCACGTCCCACAATTCATTCGCGTAATCTGTTTCATACATCCATAGCGTTGTATGATGGTTGGGCGATTTTTGACCCTGTTGCCGAGACGTACATGCTAGGGAAAATTGTCCGTGGTTTTGAGTGCCCATTTAATGGGATTGACTACCCCGCGGATGTGCAGAATGCGCAGGAAACAGTAATGAGCTATGCCGCATACCGCGTGTTAACGCATCGGTTTGCTAATTCGCCCAACGTGGTAACTACCCAGTATATGTTTGACACGCTCATGACCAATTTGGGTTATAACGTCAACTTTAC
>DMRV01000185.1 GCA_003456455.1 Flavobacteriales bacterium | reverse complement strand
CAACTCCCTTACTTTTAAAAACACCCCTTTTCTTGCTGAACCATGAAGTCGATGATTCAGTATGGATATGATACAATCCATCGATGTATTCAACTTTGGTGACCTTGGTTTCTGGCTCTACTTTTGCGCCCCATTTTTCAGCAAACCAGAGGTAATTTTTATCGAGTGTATTCTTGGAATTGTATCGGCAACCCACCATACAATTGGCGCACTCAATGCAGCCTTTCCGTTTCGGGCCAAGTCCGTTGAAATACGGGTCTTTCTCTACTTTTCTATCTCCAAGATAAACCCCGACATGATCTACAGGCTTGTAGGTGTCCAGCTTATCCATATCAATGGCAATCTGCTTTAGCACCTCATCTTCTGGGCCTTCTTTCTCATACTTAGAACTGCCAAGCATAAAACGAGCAGTTTCGTAGAAAGGAGCAAGCGTTTCTTTCCAATTTCGGATACCAGACCAAACAGGGTTATTAAAAAATGCATCTGGCGGAAACATGTGCGTGTTGGCGTAAACCAGACTTCCACCGCCTACTCCTGCCCCTCCTAAAACCATAATTCGGTTTAGGAAATTGATTTTCTGAATACCAAAAGCTTTAAAAGCTGGTGCCCACAGAAACTTCCTTACATTCCAATTAGTCTTGGGGAAATCTTTCGATTCCCAACGTTTCCCCATTTCAAGAACTAGTACGTCATAACCTTTTTCGGTCAGGCGCATGGCGGAAACACTGCCGCCAAAGCCTGAACCAATGACAATGTGGTCGTAAACTTTTTCGTCAGACATTAATAAATCTTGCGGTTATATAATTGCAGCGGAAGCGTAGAAGGTTCAATACCCAATCCGTGTTCATTGGAATCAGTTTCCAACAAATAGGTCGTTTTGTCGAGTTTGGATATTTTAAATACGCCATTAATAAAAGCATCAAGTTGAAGCTGCATCAAATCCGGCTCAATCAAACTCCACGTTCCTTCCACCTCATATTGCAAAGTGTCTGCAGCATAATATTGGCCCGTACAGCGGTCGTTACCAAAGTATTTAACGATGTATCTGAAATCCGGGTCATTTTCAACATATCCTGGTAACAGTATCGTATTCAGATTGGTTTCGCTGCCAGGAATAATTGCATCATAGTTCTCAAAAGTTGCGTCTTTCAAGCCAAAATCAACGAAAAGCTCGCACCCCGTAAACACCAGAACTATAAGCAGAAAGCCCGAAGTGAATATGTAATTTTTAGTCTTTTGCATCTCTCCAAAAATAGTGATTGAACGATTGCATCAAAGCTTGGCGCAAAAGAAGACTAACTCTCGGATAGCGTGTCTATAATCTTTACATTTGCACGAATTTTAATCCCAACGATAAAAATTCGCCCATGTCGTTAGACCAAAACAAGTTCCGAGGTGAGGGACTTACCTATGACGATGTTCTCCTAGTTCCAGCATACTCCGAAATAATGCCGCGCGATGTAAATACGAGCAGCAAGTTTACGCGGAACATCACTATCAACGTTCCAATCGTGTCTGCCGCGATGGACACCGTTACCGAGGCTGCCATGGCAATTGCTATTGCACAAGAAGGTGGCATTGGAGTGATTCACAAGAACATGAGTATTGAACTGCAAGCACTAGAAGTCCGTAAGGTAAAACGTGCTGAAAGCGGTATGATTCTCGATCCGGTTACCCTGAAAGCAGATGCTTTAGTTGGTGATGCTGAGAATATGATGGCAGAGTACAAGATTGGTGGAATTCCGGTAGTAGACGACAACAGGACTTTGGTTGGTATTATCACAAATCGTGACCTACGGTTTGAGAAAAACATGAAGCGTCCAATCAGCGAGTTGATGACATCGGAAGGGTTGATTACCATTACGGATGTGCAAGACGTATTAGAAACAGAGGCTATGCTGCAAAAGCATCGCATCGAGAAACTACCTGTGGTAGATAAGGATTACAAGTTGGTTGGGTTGATTACTTACAAAGATCTTATCAAAACCAAATTGAGACCAAATGCTTGTAAAGATGAGCACGGAAGATTGCGTGTTGCTGCAGCAGTAGGTGTTACACCAGACATGATTCATAGGGTGACGGCCTTGGAAGCTGTTGGTGTTGATGCAATCATTATCGACACAGCTCACGGACATTCAAAAGGTGTTCTTACATCTTTGAAAACCGCTAAAGACGCATTCCCAAATCTGCAAGTAGTTGTGGGAAATATCGCCACGGCAGAAGCTGCTTTGATGCTCGTTGAACATGGGGCAGACGCTGTGAAAGTTGGTATTGGTCCAGGTTCTATTTGCACAACCCGAATTATTGCTGGTGTTGGCGTTCCGCAATTGACCGCTGTAATGGATGTTGCCAATGCTTTGAAAGGAACTGGTGTTCCCGTAATTGCTGATGGTGGCGTGAAATTCACAGGGGACATTGTAAAAGCGATGGTTGCCGGAGCCGATGTGGTAATGGCGGGAAGTATGTTCGCAGGAACAGAAGAATCTCCAGGCCGAACCATCATTTTGGAAGGAAGAAAATTCAAAACTTACCGAGGGATGGGTTCTATCGAGGCGATGCAAAAAGGCTCGAAAGACCGTTATTTCCAAGATGCGGAAGACGACATCAAGAAATTAGTCCCTGAAGGAATTGTAGGCAGAGTTCCATATAAAGGAACACTTACAGAGGTGATGTATCAGGTTATTGGTGGATTACGCGCAGGAATGGGATACTGCGGTGCAGCAACCATTACGGACCTGCAAAATGCAAAGTTTATCAGGATATCGCCAGCAGGTTTCAGAGAGAGCCATCCGCATGGTGTTACCATCACAAGCGAAGCACCAAACTACAGTCCTTAGTAGGGCTGTTTTGGCGTGCTCATTTTTCTATTTTTGCGCTCCGTTACAAATAACCTTATTAAATTATGAAGAACTCTATCTTAAAAACAGCGCTGCTTTTTAGTGTTTTACTATGCGGCTCTGATCTTTTTGCTCAGGAAAAAGACCCTGTTCTTTTAACCGTTGATGGGCAAAGCATTACGCTTTCTGAATTTGAAGCCGTTTACAAGAAAAACAACCGAGATGAGGTTGTAGA
>DMRV01000101.1:569-6418 GCA_003456455.1 Flavobacteriales bacterium | reverse complement strand
AGGTGTTGCTGCTGGAATTAATCATGTACAATTAGATTTTGGTGATGCAATAGTTGAAGATCCTTCAGATATTATTCTTGCCAACGGCAATATTGGAAGTACTTCGTTTGACCTAGATGCAGGTTTACGATACAGTTGGAAAGGATTGCTAGAAATTGGTATTGCAGCACCTCACGTATTGGAATCAATAGCTGTGATTCAGTCTAAAGGTTCCGAAGATGAGTTTACGTACGATTTATCTCGTCACTTCAGTGCTTACGCTGGTTATGATTTCTGGATTAAGAAAGACTGGTTAATCGCTCCTTCTGCCATGGTTAGGTGGCTGCCGTACAACACCAATATCTCGTATGATGGAACAGTGAAGTTTGGCTACAAGGAAATTGTATGGGCATCTTTTACGTGGAGAGCTGAAACTGGACCTGTTGCAGGTATCGGTTTTAAAGTTGCAGACAAGTTTATGTTCGGTTATGCATATGACTTTACGCTAAACGGCATTGACGGAAACCCTGGTGCACCTTGGTCTAATGAAATTATGATTGGATTCAATCTAGATGGCTTTAAAAAGCGCATCAAGAGACTTGAAGATGATATGGCTGGAATGAAGCAGGACAGCGAATTAATGTACGAGCGAATGGATTCACTTGAATCTGAACTCAATTCTAAAATGGATTCGCTAGGCAGAGAAGTTGATGGTGTTAAAACAGATGTTAGTGACCTAAAAGATGCGCAAGACAAAGACTTGCTCCGTTTACAAGAGGAAATTGACAAACTCAACAAGGAAATTGAGGATGTAAACAGCCGTATGATTGATACCAACATGCTTAAGGGAATGTTGCAGCAGATTACTCCTTACAAGAACGAAGATGGTTCTGTTGGAATGACTCAGTCGGACTTAGAAAGCGGTTACTACGTAGTAATTGAATCTTTTAGAAGTGTTGAAAACGCTTGGAAAGGTGTTGAAATTTGGAAGGAAAAAGGTCGGGATGGTATAATCGTATATGATTCGGAACGTAAATGGTTCTACGTATACTCAACCAAGTATGATTCGTTTAAACCTGCGGTGAAAGAAATGAGGAAGACAAGGAAAAAAGATGTTCCTGATGCTTGGGTACACAAGTACCGTATTGATGCAGAGGATTTGAAAAAATAATGTCCATCCTCTCTCCTATTCAAAAGGCCAATCTGAATTTTATTCTGATTGGTCTTTTTAAAATTAGAATGATTGGTTTTGTTAGCGCAAAACTGATGGAATGCAACGACCGTAAAACAGTAGTTAAAATCCCGCTAAATTGGAGAACACGTAATCACCTAGGTAGTATGTATGTAGGTGCATTGGCAACTGGTGCCGATGTTACTGGAGCCTACATAGCATTTGACTATTTGGCACGGACACAAAAGAAGGTTTCGATTGTGTTCAAAGACATGTCAGCGGAATTCCTTAAGCGTGCAGATGGAGATGTGTTTTTCACATGTCTTGATGGGCCAGAAGTAATGAAAGCGTTTAACGAAACTATTGCTGATGGCCAACGAAAAAACATTCAATTACAAGTTGTGGCAACCATACCTGCTAAATACCAAGATGAGCCTGTAGCGAAGTTTACAATGACGCTAAGTATGCGTTACAAGAAGTAATTAGTACTCCGCATTTACCTGCTCAATGCTGGGGAAAATTACGCTCTCATCCCCTGCTCTTCTAGCCCAAGCTAAATACTTACCAGTACCAACGCAAGCGTACGCTCGAATTGAATCACCAGACGCCACACTTGTGTGCTGAAACCGTTTCCAGTCTTCAGTATCTTCTTGTACGCAAACCAGGACGTCAATCGCCTGGTCGCACGTATTCTTCAAATACACCACGTAACTATCGTTGTAGCTTGGGCATTGAGAACAGTCTTCACCCCAAGCAGAACGGTATTTCTCCACGCAGTCGGTATAACTCATATCGTCTGATTGACCAAAAGCGTTTAATTGTACTGCGAGAAAAAAAGACACGGAGAAGAATGTAATTTTCATGGTTAGTTATTTACAATGGTTATTCTTTAAAATAAGTTTAGCTTCTTGATTACCTAACTTTTTGGATTTCTTCCAATCTGCACATGCCTCTTGAGGCAAGCCTAGACCAGTTTTTGCCCAGCCTCTATTATTATAAGCTTCTTGGTTCTTTGGGTCAAGTAAAAGTGCTTTATCAAAATCTATTAACGCGGATTGATAGTCTTCTATTTTGTTATACGCACTTCCTCTACTGATATATGCAAACGGATGGTTTGCATGCTGTTCTATTACATGAGTAAAATCTGCAATCGCCTTATCATATTGCTTCTCTACTGAGTAGCAAAAACCTCTCCGTAGAAAAGCATTGAGGTTCTCAGTTTCTGCTGTAATCACCTTTGTGTAAAGGGCCGATGCCATCGCGTATTCGCCAGAGGCAAACTGGCTTTCCGCCTGAGTAAATATCTCTTCAGAACTTTGCGCGAGAGAAAAAGTCGTTAAAAACAGAAGAATGAAGCAGTGTAATACCCACATATTAGTACGTTTCAGTCATTTTGGTTAGTAGGTAGCGTAGTCGATTTAAAACCTCTTCGCCCGATTGGTTATCAGATATTCCAAACACAATTCTGTTTTTGTAACTCTTTTTGTTTCGCTCTCTAGTGAGCGTGCTTGCAACACATCCATCAAGTTCGGAATAACATTTGATAGATACAGATTGGTCTGTTTCAGAATATTTCAACGTCTCTATATCAAGATCAAACACATCCACCTTGTCAACTTTTACTTGCTCCCCTTCCCTAAAGCCTTCAATAATTAGAACTTTCTTTTTATTAGAAACTGAATATGCAGGTCCAGTGAGTTCATTAAAACCGTCAATAACGGCAGCAACATCCTGTGCGGAGCCTTTACTAACTATCAAAAGTAGCCAAACAAAAACTAAGATGAATTTAGAACTGTTCAAGTTCAATGATTTTCTACTTTTAGGTTTGTCACATTGACAAAAATGTTGCCAATGCCAAAAAACTCTTTCAGACTCTTACTTATTCTACTCTTTTTTGTTTCAGCCGAAGCTGCTGGACAAAACCTTGCCATTCTTATAAAGTTTAATGTCGATGGCGGCAACTTCAATGAAACCAAAGTTACCGTCACCGAAAACGGCAAGGAAAAGGAGGTATTCTCTCCTGCAAAATCAAAAATGATTCCTGAACTTGAATTCGATAAAAACTATCTAATCACATTCTCGAAACCAGGATACATTACAAAACGGGTGGAGATAAGCACCCAAAAAGTGCCTGAAGACATTCGCGAAGCTGATTTAGATTTTGACTTTGCAGTTGAAATATTTGAGCAATACGAAGGTGTAAACACAGTCATTTTTAACCAACCGGTTGCCAAATGGTTTTACGATACGCAGGAAG
Organism: Flavobacteriales bacterium; assembly: GCA_003456455.1. Classification (GTDB taxonomy): domain Bacteria; phylum Bacteroidota; class Bacteroidia; order UBA10329; family UBA10329; genus UBA10329. The sequence goes on along the minus strand of DMRV01000101.1, from coordinate 3,011 downwards.
ATGAATTCACATACGATACTGACTACACCAAAAGCATTCGCTCTGCACTTATCAATTTCGAAAAAGAGTATGAAGAAGTAAAAAAATCAGGTCCTAAAATAGATGCAGCAGCCCTTGCTGCAAAGCAAGCAGAGGAAACACGTTTAGCCGATGAAGCAAAGGCCAAAGCAGAAGAAGAAAAACGAAAAGTAGCAGAAGCAAAAACTGCCGAAGAAGAACGTAAACGACTGGTTGAAGAGAAACGGTTAGCGGATGAAAAGCTACAAAAGGAAGAGGCCGAGCGCGCGCAACAATTGGCTAACGATGAAAAGGCAGCAGCCGCTGCAAAATTGGAAGAGGAAGAACAAAGGCAAGCTCAGTTAAAAGCAGACGAAGATGAACGTAAAAACTTAAAAGCAAAGACAGAAGAAGAAAAGCGGTTAGCTAAAGTAAAAGCAGAAGAAGAGAAAAGACTATCTGACTTAAAGGCAGAAGAAGAAGGACGAAATACCGCAGATTTAAAAGCCGATAAAGAGAGAAAAGCAGCTATTAAAGCCAAACTAGAAGATGCGGAACGCGCACGTAAAAAGGCTGAATTAGAAGCTGAAATGAAGCAATCTAAATTGGAAGCTGCAGAAGAAGCAAAAAGGCGCGAGCAATTGGAAAAAGAGGAAATAGAACGCAGACAAAAAGAAGCTGATTTACGCAGGGCTGAAGAAGAAAGAATGGCGGCAGAACAAGCGGCTGAGACAGAAAAAAGGCAAATAGCCGAGACCGCCAAAGCAGAAGCTGATGCAAGAAAACAAGCGTCCGAAAATGCTGCTTTTGAAGAAGACCGAAAGAAAAAAGCCAAAGCAGCTTTTGAAGCGCAACAGCGCGCTCAAGCCCAAGCCGAATCGGTAAGCGAAGCGCAAAAGCGCGACCGATCCGAAGCCATGGCAAAAATGGAAGAAGAGCGAAAAAGCTTGTCAATTAAAGACGCTGGAGATGTAGTATCCAGAACAGAAGAAGTAATTGAAGAAGTTAACCGTACCATTACTCAGGTTACGGTTAGCAGGGAACGAATGACATACGTTTATAAAAAAGTGGCTTATAACTGGGGAGGGGTTTACTACTTTAGAGATGATGACAGCATTACCAATGGAGTCTTTAAATTGGAAACTGCAGACTAACATGAACGCCAACGACTACCTGTCTAAGGAGGAGATTCAAGAATTCCTTCAGAAATCTGATTTAAAAGCAGCATTTGAAATTGCTGACACATGGTTTTGGATTATTGCTTCATTCGTGCTTGTCGTGCTCTGGACAAACCCAATCACAATCTTCTTGGCCTTATGGATTATTGGAGGAAAGCAATTGGCCTGCGCCATTATTATGCACGACACATCGCACCACGCGCTGTTTAAATCGAAGCAGGCCAATGTGGTAATTGGTAATCTGTTTGGTGGTTACCCTCTTTTCATTGATTTGGAGCGTTACCGCCCTTATCACCTATCGCATCATTCGCATACTGGGCAAGACAATGACCCAGATTTGGGCTTAACAACTGGTTATCCTGCTGGTAAAAAGAGTTTTGTCCGAAAAGTGCTTCGCGACTTGATTGGTTTAACTGGTTTGAAAGCCTTTTTTGGGTTAATGATGATTCAGAGTGGCCTTATCAAATTCACGCTGGGCGGTAGTAAGCCAGAATGGCTTCCAAAAGAGGAACGCAAAGGCTTATACCACTTCGTTATCTTTTTCAAGAATATGGGATTGCCACTGGTAATGAACTTTCTTATTTGGGGGGTTCTTTGGTTAACGGGCAACGGCTGGTTGTATCTACTTTGGATTGGTGCTTACTTCACTACTTATCAGTTCTGTTTGCGCATTCGTTCTATTGCAGAACACAGCGTTGTTCCTGATAGAACTGATAACCATACCAACACGCGAACTACCTATGCCAATGTAATTGAGAAGATGTTGTTTGCACCGCATCATGTTAACTACCATGCTGAGCATCATTTACTGATGACGGTGCCCAGCTATAATTTACCTAAGATGCACAAGCTATTGAAAGCACGTGGCTTCTACGAGAAAGGGCTTCTGAAGCGGAACTATGTAGAGATTATTAAGCTTGCTGCTTGACTAAACCTTAACTGTAAACTGAATGGAAGCTGTACGTGGTTGCTCCATTTTAAGCGGACGCAACGAATACTCCCGATTGATAAGGTTGTTTACGATAAATGCAGCTTTCAGCCATTCAGCAACTTGAAAACCAATCCGCGCGTCCATCACGTAGTTTCCCGGATGTTTATCTCCAATTGAATAGCCTTTTCCATCAACAAATTCGTTGTCTCCACGATATTCAATGATTCCCGTATCAAAAGAGTCATAACCACTGTCCTCCTTAACGTTAGAATCCAATGAATAAAGAACTCTATCAACATTTCTCATATAACTGTAATACCTAAAAGTGTACCCTAC
>DMRV01000101.1:0-464 GCA_003456455.1 Flavobacteriales bacterium | reverse complement strand
TCTGGAATAGTGTAAGTATATCCCGCAATCACGGTCATTCCAAACGACTTTGTGAACTGCCCACCTCCCATTACAGACGTTTCGATACCTCTCACACGGTTTTTACCAGTGTTGAGAAACTTAAAACCAGGAAGAACTTCCGTAGCCGAATATCTTCCCATTACAAATTGAACGCTGTTTTCGTACTCTTGCCAAAAACCAACCAAATCAAAATATCCAAAGAACTTCCCAGCTTTAAATCCTTGTTTAAACCCAATTTCCATATTCCAGCTGGTTTCAGGTTTCAAATCTTGATTAGGAAATACTCCAAGTCCTCCAGAATTGGTTCTAATGTATTTTTCAGCAATGGTTGGAAAGCGATAACCTTGTCCGTACGAAGCACGGATGTAGCTTTCTCTTCCAGCTCTCCAGCTCATTCCAGCTCTAAATACTGGTCTTACTACAAACTCAGTATCATTGATTTG
>DMRV01000211.1:3499-3920 GCA_003456455.1 Flavobacteriales bacterium | reverse complement strand
ACCACCTTGAACGTTTTCTATCAAAACCTGAACCTCATTAAAATATCCCTTCTCCCTAGGTTGGTATCGGATAGAATCATTTCTCCATCCCATCATACCCCTGTTCATGCCAAAACCTTGATTGCGGTACTTCTTTTCTTCTTTCGTAATCTTCTCTACTTCAGAAACGGTTACAGCATAAACATTTCCACCTTCTGACTGAATCTTGTAGCTCACATTCGGAACTGTTTCTATTATAATACCCTTATAGACACTACCATCATTGAGATAAATTACATCCTGCATTCCATTCTGTGCCATACTAGAAAATGGTAAGAATGCAAGTATTACAACTAGTGCTTTCAATGTCGTTTTCATTTTTTTTGATTTCTTAGATAACGTACAACACCATGAGTTTGTTTTGCAAACCACGCGATGTACT
>DMRV01000211.1:0-3464 GCA_003456455.1 Flavobacteriales bacterium | reverse complement strand
AACGCAATAAAGAACTACGAGAAACCTAAGATGTACCGTACGTTTTCGTATTATCCTTGAACTCTTCAATAGCGCCAGGAATATATCCTGCGACCTCAAAAAAGGCTGCAAGTTTTTTCTCATCTAATTGTCCAACAATAGCTTTTTCCAATCGGAAAACAGCGCGAATCGCAACTTCACGCTTTTCCTTACCCTTTTCGGTAAGACACACATAGGCCATGCGTTTATCGGTGGTATCGCGCTTGCGATAAATGAACTCCTTCTCCTCCATAGATTTAAGAATTCTACTTAAACTGTTGGGCTCCATACCCATACGAGGCGCTATTTTGGTAACCGGAGTTCCTTCTTCCTCATTAATTGCCAGCAACACAAACGCCATACTCACAGATGTATCATGCTCTATTGCCATTTCATTATAGAGTTTAGAAATCTGAAGCCACCCAGTTCTCAACTTATAAATGACCATTTGGTCGGCAATCTTTAGAAACTCATCCATACGCTAAATTTGATGGCGTAAGATAATACGAATAGAAAGTATGGTTTGACATTCGTCAATACCTAGGGATAAATCCGATAACTTGCGACCATGATTAAGAAAACCGCTCTTCTCTCTCTCTCTTTAGGAATGCTAATCCTTCTTTGGGGATGTCCGTATAAATCAAATGTTGCCTTAGGCGATGCCATAGAGAAAACGCAACAACGAATGATGGGGTCTTGGGTTCCTGAGGGCGAAGTAGCCTATGAGAACCCTTCTTACTACACGATTGATGCGTATGACACTACACGCTACGCTATCGAGCATTTTCAGTACAACAAAGATGAGGGAGGTTACACTTCTAAGAATTACGTTGGACACACTACCTACCTAGATGGGTTGATGTTTATGAATATGGTAGAATCAGGAACCAAAGAGTATCTGATGCACAGAATCGATTTCGTTCCAGCAGGATTAGTTCTCTATCAAGTGACGGACAACATTGATGAAAAGTTCGACTCCTCAGAGAAAATGCGCGAATTCTTTCAGAAGAACATGCGATTGAGCTTCTTCTACAATAAAGAAGAAGTTTCGCTCGTCAAAAAGCCGAAGTAGGTTTCCTTTCCGTACCAATCAGGTTTTGGTCAACATCAAAGTATTGTAAGAGCAAAAGCTGATTACCATTCCAGTTTTGTCTAGCTAATTCTTCCTGTTTACGGAATTGCCCCAGAAACCTTCCTAGTACATCAAATACCTTGATACTGTTTATACTTGGGTTAGCTGCTAATTGTTCTTGAATACCTACGGCTAATACAGGGTCAGAAAAAGTGCTGCAGCCTTCAGCATTTGTTGCTTCAACCGTATAACTACCTGATGCGGTTGGTATTAGTTGTGACTGATCCTCTCCCTGAATCGGAACTCCATTCAAATACCATTGATACTGCGGATAATTGCCCGATGCTTCCAATATACCATTGGTAGCACTAATGCTGACTACCGGAGTTGGACTTACAACAACCTCTAGTTGGTTTGAAATGGAAACCGCATCTAAATGATTAAAAACCACCGCTTCTACAGTAAACGTTCCTGTTGTGTTCCAAACAACTCCAATCTCCGAAGAATCAGAACTTGCCCAAGCAACACTCCCTAGTTCAACACTCCAGCAACCCATTCCGCCATCCGGAAAATTGCTAATCTGAATAAAGACGGTATCCATTTCGCAAGCTGGAGCTGAAACTTGTAATTGCGGCTGATTTGGTTGGATGTTCTCGTACAAGAAAGAAACAATACTATCGGTAATCTGATTCCAATACTCGGTTGGACCGCCAACCAGTTGGTTAGCCACATTTACCCCCCAAATGTTATGACCAACCCCTGGAAATAAGTTCAATTCGGCATTGCCGCCCAAGTTATTCACGTGTGTTGTAATGTTCTCCGAACCGAAAACTTCTGGTATTAAGAATAAAGCGGTAAATGGAAAACCAAAGTCAGAAGGTACAATCAGGTCGTTTGTTCCATGAAACAAGGTCATGGGTACAATTTCATTGGGCTGGATGTAATTTGTATCAAGCATGGCACCCCATAAATTGATGATTCCTCTAACGTTGGTCGAATGCTGATGGCCATTACCTGCGCAGTTTACGCAGCCCAAATCAGGCGCAATTCCAAGTAATCCCGATTGAAAAGTTGCCGCTGGACGTTCGTTATCATCCATATAAACAGCATGCATAGCCGAGAAACCGCCAGCGCTTACTCCACCTACGAAAACGTAATTCGTATCGATTCCGTAAGTGCCAGAAAACTCTTTCAAATAACGAATGGCAGAACTGTAATCTTGCGCTGCGCGGTACATAGCTCGCACAGCACTTGCACCGCTTGTCACATTCATATTCATCCTGTAATTGATGCTAGCAGTTACGTACCCTTTTTTTGCAAGGCTATCGCACGTTGCCCAAACATCTTCATCTTCTTTCGCTCCAACCAGAAAACCTCCTCCATAAGCCAAAACCACCAAAGGTCGCTTAGGTAAATTATCTCCCACTGGGAAGAAAATGTCCATTGTCATTTCCTGATTGACGGTGACGTTTTCAGCTACATAAACAGCTGTTAAAGCGGGCGAATTACCAAACACAACATCCTCTAAAACAGAGGATTGGAATATGTTACTCAAATATCTTTCGGACGTGCATAGTTGGCCGAAAACGTTGCTGTGAAATGTAATGAACACAGCAAATACGAAAACATTTTTTTTCATTTTCCTAAAGCTTCAAGAATATCTTCTGGCTTCGTTCTTAATCTGTAATTGGTGGTAAGGTCGGCAAAAATGACCTTGCCATTTTCATCTATTACAAATGTGGTCGGCTTAGGTACATCCGTTTCATAACCTAGCACTTGAAAACCAGTAGGAAGACCACCCTCCTGCAGAATCCCAAGAGTTTTTGCAGCACGGTTTTCTACGTCAACTAGAAAATCATAATTCATACCAACGCGCTTGGCATGGTTCCGGCTTTTTTTATGCGATTGAGGACTAATGAGCGTAATTCTCACTCCCAATTCATCAAACTGTTTCTCAAAATGAGTCAACTCTTTTACTTGTGCAGTACATATCGGACACCAATTTCCTCTGTAGAAAATAACTAATCGCTTCTGTCCTTTCCAATCATCTGAACTCAATTTTTTGCCATCGTAGTCTTCGAGTGTAATCTTCGGAAGACGTTTTCCCTCTTTGATTTTTTCTTTGCTTCTATCGCCTAATTCAGAATACCACATTACGTAACCCGCCCAACCTGCTAGGCAGAGCATTCCCAAAATAGGTGCAACCGAAACCGCTTGTTGGTCATAACTCTGAAAAATGGAATACATGGTAGTTCCAAAAATGGAAATACTAAACCCCATTAAACCGGGAGATGTGCGAGGTACGCTTACCAGATACAAGCGCGCAAAAAACAATGCTATTGTAGCAGCAGAAACAGTCACTCCAAGCCAAATA
>DMRV01000331.1 GCA_003456455.1 Flavobacteriales bacterium | reverse complement strand
CCATTAATTACTCCAGCGAAACTGGCAAGAACCGAACTAAAATCTATGAATGATGGAAGTGGATTCCCAACGAGGTTCCATCTTGAACCACTCGGATCCACGGTGATGTCTGTTGATGCAATATTCATTGAGCTTCCCGTGAAATTCCATGCTTTGGCATTCCAAGTTGTTAAGTCATCTCCTAACCAAGTTTCAAAGCCTTGGCCTAAGCCCATTGGATTGGTCACATTTGTGGCTGGTGTATAATCATCAGCAACGTTGTCGTATGTATACATGCTGATAAATCCACCAGCACCACCACCAGCCCCAGTAACTCCACTTATATATATTTCGTTCTCAATATCTGCTATCGTTGTTGCTATACCCGCAGTGGCTAAATCATTCCAACCAGATGCACCTCCCGCTTTGAAGCGTTCAATCGTAAACGAACTGCTGCTTCCAGTGAAATCTCCAGCAATCACTCTAGCGACATGACCTTGAGAAGACGCATCAGAAGTGAACGTTAAACCAGAGGTGTTTTGAAATGAGCCATCAATTAAATGAAGCCCTTCACTAATAGAAAATGAGCCTCCAAAGAACAGTACATTGTCCGGGTTGGTGATTTGAACATTTGCAAAGGCTTGATTTGATCCCGATGAATTGTTAACCAATTGAATGGTGCCTTCATCGCCTCTAAAAATTACATTAGAACCTGAATTACATATCAAACTGCCAGTGTTTGAAATCGTAAGATTTCCTTTAATGATAAGGGTTGCATTTGCGCTTACTACTACAGATGCTCCTGCATTAATATCTAAGTCATTCACAGACTGCGTGTCAGAAACAATGCGAATATGTGTGGCAACTACCTCAGCGTTTGAAGAGCTATCTGGAAATGTACCACAGCTCCATTCCCCAGTTGTTGACCAAGAAGCTGAAACATTTCCCAGGATTGATACACATGTTTCCTGAATTCCTGTGTTTACCAATGTAAAAAAACTTTCTGTACTCAAATCCACATTGTTAAAAGTTATTGTTGCTCCCCAGGTAGAAGGCGCAATGACTGTAGCATTTGAGAAGTTCCCATCCGCGTCTGTGAGTAATCTATATTGTGACGCACTCGGGCCCAATTCTGGAGAAATACTATCGGTATCGAAAATTATGCTGACTGTTCCTACATCTCCGCCCGTTTCATCTACCCTCCACTCACGCGTTAGTTTTGATCCTAATCCACCGAACGAGGGAGGAAGCTCACTTGATGTGCCAGTTAAACCAGCGCCATCGTGTCCCCACATTAAATACTCTCCTGTTCCTAGATCACTGGCTCCGTTTATTCTAACAATGGCTGATCCTTTAGCATCTGTATGGTTATCACTAGGGGACTCCTGTCCAATTCCCGCTACTTCGTATTCATGGGTTGCTTCAAAAGAAAATTTATCATTGGCAATGGCAAGTGCATATTTAGCAGATAAATAGTTTTCTATAATTGTCCGTTGTGTGGTATTGATGTTATTTTCGAGAACCACAATTTCGGCCATATCTCCATCCAGTGGGTTTGATGCTGAATTTACATAAGTCATTCCTCCCACTCGTATCTCGGAACTTATATTTATTCCTGCGTTGTGAGCAGCCAATGTTTGACTAGAACCATCAATGTGAAGTGTGTGAAAAGGTGCACTTGTCGCAACTGACAAACCATATACGTGGTAGCTGTTGTTTAAAACTGGCCCAACGCGAAGAGTGCCTTCAATGAAATTATAAAATTTATTAGCATCTGCTGTTACCCCTCTAAATCGAGATAAGCTCACCCCGCTAAGTCGGTCAGATCCAATGTTGATCATATAATCATAATCGAGAGTGCCTTGAGAACCTTGTGCAAAGCGCCCGACTGCAATCACTGATAGTTGAGTGAAATTTGCTCCAGTGTTACTAGTTGCTAAAAATTCACGTGTATTGTCAAAAGTGATAGTTGGTAATCCGTTGATTTGATTCGTGTTGTAGGTTGGTTTTTTGTTAAAATTATTTTGCGTAAGTGAATGTCCGTTCCCAGATTGATCATTCCATTGTGTCACAATACCACCGTTGGTCGAATTAGTCGTGCCATTATCGCTGAAAACTCCAGCATCACTGCGAGCCCACAAGCGTATGTCGGAAGATGACCCAACACCACCAGGTCCAATCTGTGTGTATGCATTTGACAATACAAGGTATAGAAAGGTAAAAAGTAGACATGCTTTTTTCATAGCAGCGTTAAAAAATAAATGAATGAGTATACTCTGCGAATATAGGGATTTAACTGTAGGTTTACCATGGATTACCTGATCATACGTAGACTTTGCTTGAAAGGTTTGGATAGCTGACGAAATTCGTATGTTATGATGATATTAAAAGCCACTTCAACGGCGAGAAACATAGGGAAATGATTAAAGCACATTTTTTGTTGGACAAGTTAGAAAAACACCTTGTTGAAATCGGATTGATGGTTTTGATAATATACCTAGCTCCCTACTGGTCGGGTTATTCTGAGGCTACATTTTTGATCCATGATAGTCTAAATTGCAACATCGTTTTTAATGAGATTCTAATAAATAGCGGTAAGATATTAGGCAAGTCCACGGATTCTATTGATGGCTTTATGGGCGGGGTGGATAGAGGGGTTATGCGAAGTAAGTTTTCCCTTTTGCTGTGGTTGCAATATATACTTGGAGGAGAATGGTCGTATCGGATTTTAGTTGTTTTAGTTCACCTGACAGCCTATTTTTCAATGAATATTTGGTTGAAAAGATGCGTTGAGTATTTAGGGGAGGATAATCGAATGATCAGAATTTTTATTTCACTGCTATTTGGTCTTTTGCCATTCTGGCCGCATGCCGGTATTGCGATAGCTGGAATGCCTCTTTTGTTTTACAGTTTTTCAAGTTTTTGTTTTAAAACAGTTAGAAAACG
>DMRV01000100.1:1185-3221 GCA_003456455.1 Flavobacteriales bacterium | reverse complement strand
CAAATGTTGATGCTTGCTTCTCACAACATCCTTAACCCTGCAAATGGTGCGCCTATCGCTGTACCATCTCAGGATATGGTTTTGGGTCTGTATTACATGACCAAGGTGAAGAAAAGCACCAAAGAAGAGATTGTGAAAGGAGAAGGAATGACCTTCTATTCGCCAGAAGAAGTAATAATTGCGCACAACGAAAAGCGCGCTGATGTTCACGCTTCTATCAAGGTGAGAATTGCCTCCGAAGTTGAAGGAGAGAAAGCTCAGATTGTTGAAACAACTGTTGGTCGTGTTCTTTTCAACCAAGTTGTTCCTAAAGGAGTTGGTTATATTGATGAGTTGCTTACCAAGAAAGCGCTTAGAGATATTATTGGAGACATCATTTACAAAGTGGGAATGGCAGAATCTGCTCGTTTCCTCGATAGAGTAAAAGGTCTTGGATTTATGAGTGCATTCCGCGGTGGACTTTCGTTCAACTTGGGAGACGTTCTTATTCCAGAACAGAAGGTTCCGATGATTGAAAAGGCTCAGGCCGAGGTTGATGATGTAATGAACAACTTCAACATGGGTTTCATTACAAACAACGAGCGTTATAACCAAATCATTGACATTTGGACGCATACGAATTCACGTCTTACACAGACGTTGATGGATCAGATGAAGAACGATAAGCAGGGATTCAACTCTGTTTATATGATGCTTGATTCTGGCGCAAGGGGTTCTAAGGAGCAAATTCGTCAGCTATCTGGTATGCGTGGTCTTATGGCCAAGCCGCAGAAATCTGGTGCTACAACTCAGGAGATTATTGAAAACCCAATTCTTTCGAACTTTAAGGAAGGACTTTCAATTCTTGAGTACTTCATTTCTACTCACGGTGCACGTAAGGGACTTGCCGATACGGCCTTGAAAACGGCTGATGCGGGTTACCTTACAAGAAGACTTGTTGACGTTGCACAGGATGTGGTTATTAACGATGTGGATTGCGGAACACTCCGTGGTCTTATTGCTGTTCCGTTGAAGAAAAATGAGGACATCATCGAATCATTGTATGATAGAATCCTTGGTCGTACATCGCTACATGACGTTATTCACCCAGAAACGGGAGATGTTATCGTGAAAACAGGCGAGTTGATTAACGAGCCTGAGGCAAAAATCATCGAAGCATCAGGAATTGATTCTGTTGAAATCCGTTCGGTTCTTACATGCGAAACTGTAAGAGGATGTTGCGCTAAATGCTATGGACGTGACCTTGCAACAGGAAGTGAGATTAAGAAAGGATCTGCAGTTGGAGTTGTTGCGGCACAGTCTATTGGTGAGCCGGGTACGCAGCTTACACTTCGTACGTTCCACGTTGGTGGTGTTGCATCTCACATTGCTTCGGAGTCTAGAGTTACTGCTAAAGCAGATGCTACAGCAGAGTTTGACGAATTGAGAACAGTTAAGAGTTCTGAAGGTGATTATGATGTAGTTATTGGTCGTTCGGCTGAGCTTCGTCTAATCAATAAGAAAACAGGTGTTCTTGTAGCTACACACAATATTCCTTACGGTTCTAAACTGTATAAAAAGGATGGTGATGTAGTAAAGAAAGACGACTTGATTTGCGATTGGGATCCGTTTAATGCGGTTATCGTTTCGGAAGTTGATGGTACAATCGAGTTCGAGAACTTGAATGATGGTTTTACGTATCGTGTAGAGTCTGATGAGCAAACCGGTTTCAACGAAATGGTTGTTATCGACTCAAAGGATAAGAAGATGATTCCTGCAATTCACGTTGTAACTGGAACAGGTGCTAAGAAGGAAATCAAGAATTACAACATGCCAGTTGGGGCGCACATTGCGGTTCAAGAAGGAGTGAAAGTAAAAGCAGGTGATACACTTGTTAAGATTCCTCGTGTTTCTGGTAAGTCTGGTGATATCACCGGTGGTCTGCCAAGAGTGACGGAGCTTTTCGAAGCACGTAACCCTTCAAACCCAGCGGTTGTTTCTGAAGTTGACGGTGTTGCTTCTTTCGGTAAGATTAAGCGTGGTAACCGTGAGGTTAT